>SXHP01000184.1 GCA_005773165.1 Sphingomonadales bacterium
ACCGTGGCTTCGACGACAGGCCCGGCGATAAACGGCCTGACGGGCAGCGCTTGGCGTCTCGTCGAAATCCAGTCGATGGATGACGCGCAAGGCACCACCAGACCCGACGATCCGGACAAGTACCGGATGCAGCTCGAAGCGGGCGGCCGGGCCGTGTTCTAACTGGACTGCAACCGCGGCAACGGCAGTTGGACCACGACCGCCGAGGGCGACAGCTCCGGCACGATAAACTTCGGCCCGATCGCGACGACCAGGATGGCGTGTCCCCCGCCCTCGCTCGGCGACCGGCTCGAACGATCTCGCCAACGTGCGGGGGTATCGCGTGGTCGACGGCCGCCTGAGCCTCAGCCTGATGGCGGACGGCGGCATCCTCGTCTGGGAGAGAGCCGATGCGTTTCGGTAAGCCGCTCGCGGCGCTCCTGCCGGTTATGCTCGCGGCGGGGATCGCCTACGCTCAAGGCGCGAAGGTCAGCTCGGCGGTCGAGCTCGCGATTAAGGCCGACACGCTCAAGCCCGGAGAATGGGTGTGGGCACCCCAGGTCGCGCCGCAGGGCCACGTCACCGTCTACGTCGACCTCTCCCGCCAATTCGCGACCGTGTACCGCAACGGCGTGCGCGTGGGCGTGTCGACCGTCTCGTCGGGCAAGCGCGGCCACGAGACGCCGGTCGGCGTGTTCACCATCCTGCAGAAGGATGCCAACCACCGGTCGAGCAAATACAACAATGCGCCGATGAAGTTTCAGGAACGGCTGACCTGGGACGGGGTGGCGCTGCACGCGGGCGGACTGCCTGGCTATCCCGAGAGCCACGGCTGCGTCCACCTGCCGCTGGAGTTCGCGTGGCTGCTGTTCGGCGTCACCGACATGGGCGGCACCGTCGTCGTCGCGGGTCGCGCGGGCGGCGCTCAGCTCGCGCGGTCCGCAGGAGTGCTCGCCCCGATCGACGACGCGGGAGCGGACGCGCTCCACCAGCCGCTACCCGCCGGAACCGGCTATCGTTGGACGCCCGACGCCGCGCCCGCGGGGCCGCTTACCGTGATCGCCTCGCGCAGCGACCAGCGCGTGGTGGTGCTGCGGAACGGCGTCGAGATCGGTCGCGCCCGCGCGGTGCTGCCGACCGACGACTTCCAGACCCACGTCATGACGCTGACGCGCTCGACCGCTGGGAAGCCGCAATGGGTGCTGGTCGGCGTTCCCGGTCACGGCGGCGAGGACGGCCGCCCGCTCAACACCGGCATCCTCTCGCAAGCACGGCTGCCGCAGCCGTTCCTGACCGCGTTAAGGACTGCGCTGATTCCGGGATCGACCGTTCTGGTCACGCAATCTCCGGTCCTGCCGAGCACCACGGGCAAGCAGATGATCGTGCTCGCCAGCAAGGATTGGACCGAACGACCAAGAGGAGGACGAAGCCGTGTCCCTACGCATCGCCAAGTTCAGTCGTGTCTGGACGGCCCTCGTGATAGTCGCCAGCGTGCCGACGATGGGGGGCACCGCCTCCGCCCAGGCCCCTGCCCCGCCGCCGATCGAGCAGTTCACCGCGAATTGCGGCGCGTCCAGCTACGCGACCGACCAGCTCGTCTGCGCCGATCGCGAGTTGCGCTTGGAGGACGCGGACATGGGGCGACGCCTCGACCGGATCGACTCGGCGATCCTTCGCGGCCGTCCTCCTTTGCTGGAGAGCCAATCCGACTGGTTCCGCCACCGTAGCCGTCACCCGCGAGCGCCTCGGCGTCGCCGATCGCGGTCAGCACCTTGTCCGAAAGCCAGTCGACCAGGCTCACCAGAAAATGCCCGCTGCCCATCGCGGGATCGACGAACTTCAGCTCCAGTAGCCGCGTCGCGGGATCGATCGCCTCCAGCGCCGCCCTCCCCTGCCCCGCCGCGACCGCGTCTTCAAAGGCTTGCGTCCGCTCGGCGACGAGCGGACCGACCGCGCGGTCGATGATCAGCGAGACCAGGTCCTCCGGCGTGTAATAAGAGCCGGAACGGTGCCGCGCGCTGTTGTCGGCGCGCGGGCGCACACCGCCCTCCCCGTCCGGCTCGACCGCATATTCCAGGATCGATTCGTAGATGCTGCCGAGCTGCTGCACCGACAGATCGCGGTAATTTATGTAGCGCGGACGCGGCTCGCTGGCAGGCTGGGCCGGGCGGTGCGACAGCAGGAACAGCGCCTCGCCCATCACCGTGTCGGGTAACCGCACGCGCGCGAGCAGCGTTGCGGCGGCCGGATCGAACAGCCCGCCATTGTAGGGCGGGATGCCGAGCGCATCGTCGCCGTGCGCGGCCGCGCGCAATATGCGGTGCTCCGGCCGGCGAACACCGCGCCCGCCGCCTTGCGCTCGGCGATCTCCTGCCGCAGCCGGGTGAGCGAGAAATCCGCGTAAGGCCCGTGCTCGTCGGGCAGGAGATTGCGGTCCTCCGCGTAGAGGATGAACAGCAGCCGGTAGAGCAGGATCAGCCCTGCCGACCGGACCGCCTCCAGATAAGCGTCGTCGATCGCTTCGGGCCGCGCCGGATCGGCCTGGGCGAGCGCGGCGATGAGCAGTGGAAAGACCTGGCGGAACACGACGTCGGACAGGTCGCGCGCGACCCGCGCTTCCCATTGCCGCCCGGCGTTCAGCGCTTCGGCGTGAAAGGTGCGGCCTCGCTCCGCGGGCAGGAACGCGTCGCGGCCGAAGATCAGGACGACAGGCGGAACGCGTGGTCAGGTTCCACCCCCGCGTCGAACAGCTCCGCCTCGCAGCCGGGCAGGCCGAACAGCTTGCCCAGGTCGATCTCGAAGAAGTCCTCCGCGATCGACAAGGCGCCTTGCCAGTAGAGCCGCCAGTGGCGGCCGTTGGTGAGCACGCCCCAGCGCATCGCGCCACCGGTGATGTCGTCGGCGCGGCGCAGATAATGCATGACCTGCGTCGACGGCACGCCCTGCTCGGCCATCTTGGGATCTTTGGGCCCTTCCCCGGTCGAGCGGCCGGTTCCAGCGCTTGGCCTCGACCAGCACCGCACCGTGGCGGAAGCGCTGCCAGGGTTCCAGCCCGCGCGTCGCGGCGTCGGCTTCCGCCGTCGGGAACAGCAGCGCGTCCGGCACGTCCTTGCGACCGCGCACCGTCATGTTCTGCTGGACGGAGACGTGCTCCCAGCTCAGCGCCCCCAGCACCGGCCATATCAGCTTCGTCTCGGTTTCGGCCTCGGTCGGATTACGGCGGCCGAGCAGGTCGTCGAGCCGCGCGGCGATGACGCCACGCGCGGCTGCGACGCGCTCGTCGTCGAGCGCTGCCCATGCGGCGCTATCCTTGACGCCTTCCAGCAGCCAGTCCCGCGTGAATAGTCCGCCTTGCAGCATCGATCCCGTTATTGGGATTAGTCATAACAATCGGGCCGCCATCGGCAATTCACCACAGAACCTGTCGGCTTGTGACTTTGAAGCTTTCGGGGTACGCTGAAATCCAAAGTCGTTCACCAAGCCGATTGAGAACAGATGTGAGTTCAGTGGTCAACCAGATCGGCGACCTTGCAGAAGCCGGTGAGCGCATGATCGAACGGCTGCGACGCAAGGCGTTTCTGCCGGAATCGCGCAAGGGCCTCAACATCCGTTTCGGCATCGCCGAGGCTGCCGCGCTGCTCGGCTGTTCGACCAATCGCATCCGCATGGCGGAGGATGACGGGCGGCTTCCTTCCGCTCCGGCATCCGAGACCGGGCGCCGGCTCGGCTACACCGTCGACGAGCTGCTCAACATGCGCGACGTGCTGGGTGGCTCCCCTGCCCGCGCGCCGCTCGACGTCCCCGCGATCATCGCGGTGCAGAACTTCAAGGGCGGGGTCGGCAAGTCGACCGTCGCCTGTCATCTCGCGCATTACTTGGCGGTGCAGGGCTACCGCGTGCTGGTGGTCGATTGCGACAGCCAGGCGACGACGACGACGCTGTTCGGCTTCAACCCGCACTTCAACATCACGCGCGGCGAGACGCTCTACCCGTATCTCTCGATCGAGCCGACCCAGGCCGACCTGCTCTACGCGGTCAAACGGACGCCGTGGCCGAACGTCGACCTGATCCCGTCCAACCTCGAGTTGTTCGACGTCGAGTACGAGCTGGCGGCGGCGGGGAGCGACGGCGGGTCGGTGCTGGCGGCGCGGTTCCGCAAGCTGAAGGCGGGGTTGGCCGACCTTGCGCGCAATTACGACATCGTCCTGCTCGATCCGCCCCCGGCGCTCGGCACCATCAGCCTGGCGGTGATGCAGGCGGCGAACGCGCTGCTGGTGCCGCTCGCGGCGACGACGCCGGATTTCTGCTCGACGGTCCAATTCCTGTCGATGATGGACCAGGTGCTGGCGCAGCTGGCGGGGGCGGGAATTGCGGTCGATTACAGCTTCGTGCGGCTGATCTGCTCGAAGTTCGACGGCAACGATCCCAGTCACGCGATGGTCCGCGCGATCATGGAACAGAGCTTCGGCCCTGCCCTCCTCCCTGTTCCGATCCTCGAATCGGCCGAGATCAGCCACGCCGCGATGCGGATGATGACCGTGTACGAGCTGGAGCGGCCAATCGGCACGCCCAAGACGCACAAGCGCAGCCGCGCCAACCTCGATGAGGCGCTGGCGCAAGTCGAGCAGCTGGTGCGGCAAGGCTGGGGCCGGGTCGCGCCCGCAAGCGAGGAAGAGGTGATCCATGCGGCGGCTTGAGGCGCATTGCGCCGGGGCGCAGCCCAAGCCGCCCGGCCGGCGGGCGTTGACGCCCGTCCGACGTCACGTTCGCGAAGGCGGACGGGACGGGCTTCCGAAGGGACTTTCCTACAAGCCAACGTTCTGCTTACGTTCCGCGCAGGAGGTGCGTCATGGCGCGTAAGCAGGCCGATTATCTCAGCGCATTGTTGTCGGACGAGGCGGAAGAAGGCGGGCCGCCCTCCCCTGCCCTGGTTGCGGAGCGCACGCCCGAACGCACGCGCGGGACAACGCTGCTCGGGCGCGAATCGGCGTTGGCGCGCGTCGCCAGCGGTGAGGTGCGCCAGGTCACGCAATTGCTGCTCGATCCGGCGCGTGTCCGGATTTGGCCGGGCAACGCGCGCGCCTATGCGCATCTGTCGGAGGAAAATTGCCGCGAGCTGATCGACTCGATCGTCGCCGAGGGCGGGCAGAAGGTGCCGGCGGTGGTGCGCCGGGTCGAAGGTGACGCGCTGCATGATTACGAGGTGATCGCGGGGACGCGGCGGCACTGGTCGATCTCGTGGCTGCGCTCGCACAGCTACCCCGACATGCGCTTCGTCGCGCAGGTCGCCGATCTCGACGACGAGGCCGCGTTCCGGCTTGCCGATCTCGAGAACCGCGCGCGCAAGGACGTGTCCGACCTGGAGCGCGCGCGGAACTACGCGACGGCGCTGGCCGACCACTACGGCAATCACCTGACGCGGATGGCCGAGCGGCTGAAGCTGTCCAAGGGCTGGCTGTCGAAGATGATCAAGGTCGCGGGTATCCCCGACGCCGTGATCGCCGCCTTTGCGTCGCCAGGCGATGTGCAGCTGAAACCCGCTTATGCGCTGGCGCAAGCCCTCGATGACAAGGGCGCGGCCAAGGCGATCGCCGCTATGGCGAAGCAGATCGCGAAGGAACAGGCTGCGCGGCGCGACGACGGGCACCCCCCCTACCCCGCCGCCGACGTGCTGCGCCGCCTGCTCGTCGCGCCCGCTTTTGTCGGCGGCGAGGACAAGCCGGAGCCGTACCGCTACGCCACCCGCCACGGACGCACCGCGCTCAGCGTGCAGTCCGCAAACCGTCAGGGCGTCACCATCCGGCTTCACGCCGGATCGGGCGCGGACACCGACGAGCTGGTGTCCGCGCTGCGCGACGCGCTCGCGCATCTGGAGGCGACGGGGCAGGGGCTTCAGCCGTGACGCGTTTGGCTACGCCGAACTTTGCTTCGCTACGTTTCCTCGGGGAAACACCGATGGAACGCCGCCCGGCGTTTCCCCGGGGAAACATGAGTGCGCGCTGTGCGCGACCTTCGCGAAATTCGCCGCAATGACCCGCGTGCGCCGCGAGGGCGTTTACGAACAGTTCGACTTGTTCCTTCCCTACCTCGCCGATCTTCCCTTGCGCGATCAGCGCGAGATGATGGAGCGGCCCTTCTTCAGCCTCGCCAAATCGAAGCGTGTGAAGCCGATCGACTACCGCTCGCCCGACGGCAAGCTGTGGGTCCATGTGTCGGCCAATCCCGATTACGGCATGGCGACGATCTGGGACGCGGACATCCTGATCTACTGCGCGTCGATGCTCGCCGACATGGCCAGGCGCGGGATCAACGACGTGCCGCGCAAGCTGCACCTGATGCCCTACGACCTCCTCCGCGCGATCGGGCGTCAGTCGACTGGGCGGGCATATGAGCTGCTCGGCCAATCGCTCGATCGACTGGTGTCGACGACGGTCAAGACCAACATTCGCGCCGAGAACCGCCGCGAGGCGACATTCAGTTGGCTGGACGGCTGGACCCAGCTTGTCGACGAGAAGACCGAACGGTCGCGCGGCATGACGATCGAGCTGTCAAACTGGTTCTGGGAAGGCGTGATGATGACAGGCGGCGTGCTGTCGATCGACCGCGCTTATTTCGACATCACTGGCGGACGCGAGCGTTGGCTATACAAGGTCGCGCGCAAGCACGCGGGCGGGGCAGGGGAGGGGGGCTTCGCCATCTCCTTGCCGACGCTGTTCGAGAAGTCTGGCGCAGAGGGGCAATATCGCCGCTTCAAGTTCGAGATCGCCAAGATCGCCGAGCGCGATGAACTGCCGGGCTATGCCTTGGCGTTAGAGACGTTGGGCGACAAGCGCGAGCCGTCGCTAAGAATGCGCCGCAGGGCCGTTGACGAGGTCAAGCCGACTCCGGCGACCAGTCGCGGAGCGGACACGCCGAAGCCGGCCAAGGTCAAAGCATCTTCAGCTTCGCCAGCAGACGACAGGGTCGATGTCGCCGCGGCCGCGTTGATCCGCCGCAGCGTGACGGGCCTGGCGACCCGCTCGTCCTTTGGCGAAATCACGGACGGCACGCTCGCCACCCTGCGCGCCGAGTGCCCGGGCTGGGATTACCAGACGCTCCACGCGGATTTCCGCACCTGGATCGAGGCCGATTCCGCGCGCACGCCGGTCAGCTACCAGAGCGCTTTCATCGGCTTCGTCCGGCGGTTCGACGCGAAGAACCGGCACACGCTGGGCCGCTGACCCGCGCCGCCGCGTTCCCGATGTATCGCTAGTATCAGCGCCGCATGCCACGCCGGTCGCCCGCAGTCAGCGGTTTGAACATCGCCGAGCGATCGGTGCGGCAAACTGATTCAATCTCGATGCTCAAACCCGCGCTGACACCAGGGTATCGACACTTCGGGAACGCGCATCGACACTCCGGGAACGATCCGTCGATACATCGGGAACGCTCGCGTCGACACCTCGGGAACGATCCATCGATATTCCGGGAACACCGATGGCAGACCGACTCGCGCGTTTCTGGCGGTTACCGGCATGTGGCATCCTGCTTAACCTGCTAACTCAGTATTGAACCCTCTAACCTCAGTGAGACTTCATTTTTGACTTAGCAGGATGAAGGGAGGAGCGTTCTTATGCGCTCAGCCGTATAAACTCACTCTATACGCTTCATCGTATATTGCAGTTTCATACGTTGACGCGTATTCAGGCGGTGGAGGACGGTATGACCCAGCTCGCCAGATCGACGACTCAGATCGGCAACATCGTCAAACGTCAACGCCGGGCCGCGGGCCTGACGCAGCAGGATCTAGCCGAGCGTCTTGGGGTGCGCCAAGCAACCGTGTCGAGCGTCGAAGCCGGGGCAGGGGGGACGAAACTGTCCACGCTGCTGGATATCCTGTCCGCGCTCGACCTGGAGCTCACCGTCGCTCCGCGCAGCAACGGAACGCCCGCCGCGCTCGAGGACATCTTCTGATGGCGCGTCGGCCAACGCATGCCCCCCTGAACGTCCTTCTCAACAACCGCTTGGTCGGCCGGCTGGCGAAACAGGCGAGCGGCGCGATCGCGTTCGCCTATGACCAGTCGTGGCTCGATTGGGAACATGCGCTGCCGGTGTCGCTGTCGCTCCAGCTCCGGGAGACGCGCTACACGGGTGCAGCGGTCACGGCGGTGTTCGACAACCTCCTGCCCGATTCCGCACCCATCCGGACGCGCGTGGCCGAGCGGGTCGGGGCGGAAGGGATCGATGCTTACAGCCTGCTCGCCAGGATCGGTCGCGACTGCGTGGGTGCCCTACAGTTCCTGCCGGACGGCGAAGAGGCGAGGGCGGCGGCTCTAGACGGCGAGGCGCTCGACGAGGAAGCGATCGAGGCGATCCTGCTCGACCTCGCGCGCGCGCCGCTCGGGCTGCACGGCGATGACGCGTTCCGTATCTCCATAGCCGGCGCGCAGGAGAAGACCGCGCTGCTCCGCGACGGCGACCGCTGGCTGCGCCCGGTCGGTACGACACCTACCACCCACATCTTGAAACCCCAGATCGGCCATATAGAGACCAGCGGCGGCACGATCGACCTCTCCGACAGCGTGGAAAACGAGTTCTACTGCCTCAAGCTAATGGAGGCCTTCGGCCTGGCGGCGAACCAGGTCGAGATGGCGTGTTTCGGCCGAGTCCGCGCGCTGGTCGTCGAGCGTTTCGATCGGCTGCGCACGCGCGACGGCCGCTTGATCCGCTTACCCCAGGAGGATTGCTGCCAGGCGCTCTCGGTCCCGCCCACCCGCAAGTACCAGAGTGAGGGTGGGCCGGGGATCGTCGACATCGTCAAGCTGCTCGGCGCAAGCGACCGGCCCGCTCAAGACCAGCTCGCCTTCTTCAAAAGCCAGATCATCTTCTGGCTGATTGGTGCCACCGACGGTCACGCCAAGAACTTCAGCCTGGCGCTGCTTCCCGGAGGGCGCTTCCATCTCACGCCCTTCTACGACGTGCTGACGGTGCAACCGAGCGTTGACAGCCGTCAGGTGCCGCAAAAGGCGTTCCGGCTTGCCATGTCGATCGGCGCGGGCCGGTACCGCATTGCGGATATCCACGGCCGCCACTTCGTAGAGATCGGTCGCGCAGCAGGGCTGGGGCCGGCGGTGATCCGGCAAGCGCTGGACGAGATCCGCGCATCCGCCGAACAGGTGAGGGTGAGAATGCAAACGGTGCTCCCACCCGACTTCCCGGAGACCATCCATGCGAGCGTGCAGGGAGCGATCGAGAGCCGTTTGGAGCGGCTCGGAACCGCCGAGATTTAGCCGGGCTGCGTTTTGTTCCCCTCTTCGCGCAAGACGTCGGCGAGCAGTTTGATGGGATCGACCCCGATCGCCCGTGCAACTGCCACATACTCATCGACAGCGAGCGAGCGTTCGCCCGTCTCGTAGCGTGACACGTAAGCCTGCTGCCAGCCGAGGCGATCGGCCAGATCAACCTGCCGCAGCTTCGCCGCGCCGCGCGCTTGCGTCAGCCGGGCGACAACGCGGGCGTGCAGGTCGGGCATGACGGAAGACATCGTCCAGACCTAGCGCGGCTTGATGTGTATGCGAAAAGCGTATATCCTCTGGATTGCTTCAAGGAAATCGCCCATGGGATTGCTCGACCGCTTCGCTTCGTTGTTCGACGAGCAGCACTGGTCCGGTATTAATGGGGTTGCCGCCATCAACCCGGCGACGGGATTGCCGATGGCGGGCGGCGTCGACATCGCCGGCGACCCATACGGCACCGACCTGTCCCGCCATCACGAGGGATCGTCGCTCTTCGAGCACGCCAACTGGCATGACAATTGGTCATCCGATGCTATGGAAGGCGGACATGATCCCTGGCGCGACTGACGGCGTTCCTCTCGTTGACCGACTGATCGCTCTCTTCGAGCTCAGCCGGTTGGGTGCGGTGCCGTCCGGCCTAACGATCCTGACCGTGGGTCCGATCTGGGTTGGAACGCTTGCCCTGGCCCTGTTCGGAGGCAAGACGTTCGCCATGCTGATGCTGGTCGTCCTAGTCGTCTGGCTGGTCCTGATCGTGCTGGACCTGGGCCGCGGCATTTGGTCGCTGCGCCACCCCTATGCGTCACCGCGCTGGCTGCGGGCGGTCAGTGCCGCGATCGGCGAGGACGTGTCGGTCCACGCGCTGGCGCGGCTGATCCGGCAGCATGATCATGATCCCGACTACGCCATGACTCGACATGACATGGCCAACGCGGTGAGGACCGAGCGTGCTGCACGCCGGAACGCGGCACGGCGGGCGGAAGGATTTCGGTTGGTCGACGCGCCGGCAGCGGCGCAATCCGTTGTCGACAAACCGGGATCACTGCCGTTTGATCGGTATGGCCGCATCAGTGATGAGCAGCGGCAACGCGCCCGCGAACGCCGGGCGGCGCGGCGCGGCGCGGTGAACCCGTGATCGGCCTCTCCGTGTCGGCGGGCTTCACACATATCCTGGAAGCGCTGTCATGACAGACGGTATCGTATGCGGCATCTCGGGTTGGTTCACTCCGCACGGGGTCCGCTACCACGAGGATCGTCGTAGAATCGAAGAGATCGCGGCTGAAGACTGGACGGCATTGCTCGCTCATGCCGACACCATCGGGTTCTTCACGCGCCCGCAACCGGCGCCGGCACCGCCGGAAGCCCGCATCTACCATCTCCAGATCACTGCGAATGGCCGAACGCGCGAGCTCGCGATCAACGACCCGTTCGAGTCTCCCGAGCTTGCCAAAATCGTCAGCCTGACCCGTCGCTGCCTGCGCGATCGACGAGTGCTGACGTCCGAGACGATGACGGACGACGATGTCGCCCGGCTGACGGCTTCGCTGCGGCTGATCGAGGATGAGCTCGGCGAAAGCCGTTAAGCAGAGGGATAGGGCGACTGTCTCCTGGCCGGCTGTCACGCCGGCCGCGACCCCACGGGAAGACCGGTACGATGCCGGGAAGCCCCAAAGCATCGGTGACCAGAACCGCAAGTATCCAGGGTAGGGAGGCACACACCACGCTATGGATAGCGGGTGAATACTGCTGAAATTGCGGTGCGATTGCAGCCGCTTAGGCGTCTAGCCGGTTTCCTAGCCGAGTCTGAAAAGCTGGCCTCAGTCGTCAATGTGACCTAGGCGACGCGCCTAGAAACGCTCTAGAATAAGCACTTACGATATAGAGCGCCCTTCGGCTTGACGCCGGGCGCAGGGTCGGCACACTCGCCTCTCAGATACGCAGGCGAGCCCGTCACGACGCGACCGCACGGACCGGCTCTCGCGTGATCGCAAGGGAGGACATCCGCGTGCCGCAAGTCAATGTCGAGTTCGATGACGACACCGTAAGGTCCCTCGACCGCATTGCAGCCAAGCAGAGCATCCGACGCCCGGAGCTCCTCCGCCGCACCGTGCGCGAGCTGATCGATGCGGACGGGTCCGGACGGGAGCCGTTCACCGCCGTCGTTCAGGAAGTGACCGCGGACGACGTCGCACACCTCGCGCGCGAGCACCGTCAGCTCACCATGGAACTCGAACGCGTTATGCGCGCGAACGACAAGCGCGAGGGCGAGCTGCGCAAGGCGGAAGCCGAGCTGCGCCAAGTCATCGCGGCTTACGAGCAGGACGCCGCGGCCGCGCGCGAGCGGGGCGAACGCGAACTCCGGGACGCTTTGGAGCGCGAGCTGGCGCCGTTCCGGGCCGAGATCGCCGCGTTAAAGGGGGATCTCACGACGGCGCTGGCGAGCCAACCGCGCCTGGACGCGATCGACGCCGAACTCGGCGAGGTGAAACGGCTGGCCTCGCAGCCACGAACGCAGCGCAACCTGGTGCTTGGCGATGATCGGACGCTGTCGCTCCGCTTCCTGTCGGCGCTGGGACTGATGATGTCCGTGATCGGCGCCGTGTTCATCCTGTGCTTCGGCAAGCTGGTTCCCGCGGTCGGCGTCCCGATGGTGAGCCAGACGCTCAGCGGCGACCCGGAGGTGTGCCGCTTCATCGACTATCGCTATGGTCGGCTGGACTGCCAGGTGCCCGCGAGCCGTCGCCTAGATCGCACGCCGCCAACGATGCGAAGCCGATCGGCTTCAGGCAAGGCAAGCAGCCGGTGATCTCGATCGCCGCTGTTTCCTCGGCCGGCGACGCGGCGGGCTATTACGCCCACGACAATTACTACACCGCCGACCAGCAGCACGACGCCAGCGCCTGGGCAGGGCAGGGAGCGGCGGAGCTGGGGCTTGAGGGTCCGGTGGACGCAGCTACGTTCGAACGGGTGCTCTCTGGCGAGCTTCCGGACGGCACCGTTCTCGATGCCAAGCGCGGCGATCATCGCCCGGGCTGGGATTTGACCATGTCGGCGTCGAAATCGGTATCGATTTTGGCGCTGGTCGGAGGGGACAAGCGGCTTATCGATGCCGTGCGGACCGCGGCAACGGCGACGCTCAAGTGGGCCGAGCGCAACATAGCCGAGGCGCGGACTTGGAATGGACGCAGTCAGGAGACGACCCGCACCGGCGATTTCGTGATCGCCACCTTCCTTCACGACGTCAACCGGAACGGCGAACCGCAGCTTCACGTTCATGCGGTCGTCGCGAACGCCACCCGCACGTCGGACGGTAAGTGGCACGCGCTGCGTTCCGACGAGCTTTACAACCGCCAGCACGTCATGGGCGCCGTGTTCAACGCCGAGCTCCGCGCGCGCGTCGAAGAGCTCGGCTATGCGACCACGCCTGCGATGAACCCGATCGACGGCGCGTTCGAAATTGCTGGAGTGCCGCGCACAGCTGTCGAGACGTTCTCGACCCGCTCGGCTGAGATCGACGCTGCGCTGGCCAAGGCGGGCAGGGAGGGCACCGCGCGCGAACGCGAATTGGCCGCGCTCGGCACTCGGGCGGCGAAGACTCCGGGACTCACGCCAGACCAGCGCGGAGAGGGGTGGCGAGCGTTGGCGGAGAAGCATGGCGTGGACGCGGCGAAGCTGGTGTCGGCGGCGCTGGACCGGGCAGGGCGCGGTGAAACGGTATGGACGCGCGTGGTGGAGGGCTTGCGTGGAGTAGGGGAGAAAGGGACCGCGTTCGCGGCCCGCATGGGGCTCACCCCGCGCGATGGCGACGCGCTCGTGCCCGAGCGGCTGGGGCGCCTAGAGCCTCGCGCCTATGCCGCGGCCCAGGCGGTTGCGTCCGCGGTGCGCGACCTCGGCGAGCGCGAGGCAGGATTCGATCGGCTGGACCTGATCCGCGCCGCGCTGGAGCGGAGCGGACCGGTAACGGTCGGGCAAGTCGAGGCCAGGATTGCGTTGCTCGAGAGCAAAGGACTGCTGATTGGCGACAGCGGCCGCATGGTGACGACCGAGGGCGCGGTCAGGCTGGAGCGGAGCTACTTGGCTCAGATCGAGGCCGGAACCGGTCAATCTGGGCCGATCGTCGCCGAGCGAGATGCAGGTCCGCGTGCGCAGGACGCCGCGCGCGAGCTTGGCCTACGCCGCCTGAACCCCGGCCAGGAGAGCGCCGCGGAGCTGATGCTGTCGTCGTCGGACCGCGTGGTGAACGTCCAGGGCGGGGCAGGGCGCGGCAAGTCGGCCGCGTTGGCGCCGGTGACGGCCATCGCGAAAGCCGAAGGACGGGCGGTGACCGGGCTCGCGATCGCGAACGCCACGACGGAGAAGTTTGGTCGAGAAACCGGCGCGGAGGTGAGTACGATCGCGCGTTTCCTTGCGCGGCATGAGCGCGTGATCGACGGCACGGCGGGTCCTGCTGAGCTAGCCCGTGTGACGGCCGCGCTGATCGGGTCGATGATCATCGTCGAAGAAGCGAGCCAAGTCGGCACGGCCGCGATGGAGCGATTGGTCCGGCTCGCCAACATCGTTGGCGCGGCGCGGCTCGTTCAGACCGGCGATGCGCGTCAGCTCGGCGCGGTCGACGCCGGGAAGCCGTTCGAGCTGAGCCAGGCGGCGGGTCACGCGACCGCACACGTCACCGAGAACCTGCGCTCCAAATCCGAGCAGATGATCGTGGTCACGGCTGCGCTCGACCGCAACGACGTGGCGGGCACGTTCGAGCTGCTGAAAACCAATACCGTCGAAGTGCCGGGGACCGATGTGGCCGCCCACGCGGCCAGGATGTGGGCGGCGCTGCCCAGGGAGGAACGCGATCAGACGCTGCTGCTGGCATCGGGCCGCGCGATGCGGGCGCAGGCGAACGCGGCCGCGCAAGGAGAGCTGAAGGCAGCGGGCGAGATCGCGCCTAACGGGTACAGGCTCGACGTTCTCGACCGGATCAGCGCGACACGAGAGGGTGCCAGGCAAATCAGGGCCTATCAGCCGGGCCACGTCGTCGAGGTTAGGACCGATCTGCCAAGTCAGGGGCTGGTTCGCGGCGACCGGGGCGTCGTCAGCGGCCTCGACGGTGACCGCGTGCGACTGACGATGCGCTCGGGCGAGGAGCGGGTGTTCCGGCCGGGCAAGCTGCCCAAGAACCTCAAGAATGACGCGGTGTCGATCTACACGGTCAAGCAGGTCAGCCTGCACGCTGGCGACCGCATCCGCTGGACGGACACCGACCGGGAGCGAGGGCTGAGGAACGCCGAATTGGGCGTTGTGCAGGAGATCGGCGGAGGCAAGCTGACGATATCGTCGCTAATCGACGGAACGGTTCACGAACTCGGCCGCGGCGACCGTATGCTGGAACGGCTGGATCTCGCATACGCCATCAACGTGCATGTCGCACAGGGCGTGACCGCCCAGCACGGCATCGTGGCGATGAGCTCGCGCGAACGGATGTTGACCAGCGTCAAGTCTTTCCTGGTGGCGCTGACCCGCATCGCCGATAAAGCGACGTTGGTGGTCGATGACGGCCGCAAGCTGGAGCGCGGCGTCATACGCAACCCGGGCGAGAAGACGTCCGCGCTCGACGTCGTGGATCGGAGCCGGGCGGAGAACGCGATCCGGCTGCCCGACGTGCGCTCGCCCATCGACCAAGCGATAGAGCACTACGCCAACAGCTTCGAGAACATGGAGAAGCTGCGCGAGGACGAGCGCACGCCGTCGCCGGTCCAGGAACGCGAATTCAACAACGCTGCGGATGTGCTGAACCGTGTACGGCCGAACGGAGCGGAGGATATGCAGATCCTTCTCGACCGTCGCCCGGACCTGTCGCGCGGAGTGGCCGAGGGCCGGGCGGGAGAGGCCCGGCAAGCCTGGGTCGAGGAGGGCAGGACCCGCGCCGACCCGGCCGCCTATGCCGACCGCTTCGTGGCGGACTGGCGGCAAGCGTCCGCTCAGCATAGCGCGGCGGAGGGGTGGCGCGACGCGGAGCGGGCCGAGCGGCGCATGGAGCGTCTTGGTGAACGGATGCAGCGCGAGCCGGCGCTGGAGCGAACGCTCGACCACCGCATTCCTGAGCGGCAGCATCAAATCGAGGAGCCGGGCAGGGGAGGGCTGAGCCGAAACCGCGGTATCGACATGGATATGGGGAGGTGAGTCGATTAACTATCACAAGGCGGAGGGGCTGATCACATTCCGCTTTCGTTCCGCGTGCTGCTGACTCATAGAATCGTCATGCCGATCCGTCCCGAGCATCGCTGGCTGTACCCGATCGACTGGCGCGAGCTGTCACGGCTGATCCGGTTCCGGCGGGCCAAAGGCCGGTGTGAACATTGCGCCCGGCCACACGGTCGCGAGGTCCTGCATCTCGGGAACGGGTGCTGGTGGGACGAGGATAGAGATTGCTGGCGCGATGATCGCGGCCGGCGCGTCAGCCG
The DNA here is from genome assembly GCA_005773165.1 of Sphingomonadales bacterium. GTDB lineage: Bacteria > Pseudomonadota > Alphaproteobacteria > Sphingomonadales > Sphingomonadaceae > Sphingomonas. The sequence goes on from SXHP01000184.1 coordinate 15,707, forward strand.
GGTGCCCAGGCCTGGTCGCGAGCGGCTGGCGCAACTTCAGTTGCTCGACGACGATCACGCCGGCACCGCGCATCGTCGAACCCGCGTGGTGCTGGCGAGCGCGCACCTTGATCACGACCCCAGCAACAACGCAATGCGCAACCTTGCCGCGCTCTGTCAGCGCTGCCATTTGGCCCATGATCGGTCGGAGCATCGTCGGCAGCGTTGGACGACGCTCTTTCGGCGCCGCGCATTAGGTGACCTGTTCAATGGTCTTTACCGCTGATGTCCATTCTTGATTGATCAACCTGCGCTCAGCATTGCCTGCCTGATCAACGCTCCACCTGTACCGCTCCGGCTGTGAGCCGGCTGGCCCCCAAGCGGTTCGCAAGGTGTCGGCTTGATCAACGCAATCGAGCGGCTAATCGCTCTGGAGGAGCGCTGAGAATTTCGGCGTTGGCGCTCGTAAGACGCCCAAGTGCCGTTGAGAACTTCCAAAGATTGCGAAGAAGCTTGCCGTAGGCGAACAAGCGACGATGAACGACACCAGCACCGCCACTGCCGAAATCGCAGCGCTGCGTGGCCGGCTCCGTACCGACGAAACTTCGCTTCTCGATAAGTACGCCGGCCGGATCGACGCGATCGAGCGCGGTAGGCCGTGGTTCGTGGCGGGCGGCGTCATCGGCGCTGCGGTGGTAGGGTTTGGTCGCTTCATCGAGGGCACGCCCGGCATTGTCGTCTCCACGATCGGCATCGTCGCGGCGCTGATCTTCGGCGGGCTGGTCGGCTGGGCCGACTTCAGAAAGCTGGAGATCTCGGGCGAGGCGCGCAGGGCCATGACGATCGCCGATGACGCACTCAACCGCGCCGGCCGGTATGCGACCGCTCTGGACGAGCAGACCCGTCGGCGCGAGCTGCGTGGCGATCGGCTGGTCGAGGGATCGGTAATGCGTCAGGCGATTGCGATCGCGGTGGCGACCGGCCTCGACATGGGCGACGCGATCGACTTCATGCTCGACGGGGCAAAGCTGCGCCTGATCGCCGCGTGCGACTTCGAGGCGGCGGAATATTGGGCTCTGACCGTCTTCGCGCTCGACGAAGGCGGAGAGCAGATGGAGAAGATCGCGGCGCTCTGGAACGACGCCACCACGAGCGCCAGGGCGAGCCGGACGTGGCGAAAGGGCGAGGGGTTTACGGGCGTGGCGTGGCGCAACGAACGTCCGGTCGTCGTGCGGGATACTACCGCTGAGGGCGTTCCCGACGAGTATGTCGGAACGGGCGACAAGCACCGAGACCATGATCGTCAGCGCTACCGGTCGGCCGCCAGCTATCCGGTTGTGGTCGAGGGGGCCGTCTGGGGTGTGATCACTGCGACGAGCAATCGCGCGGGCAGGTTCGACGTCAAGGGTGTCGACGGCGTCGAAGCGGCGCGCGTGATTGAGGATGTGGCCGGTCATGTGGCTCTATTGGCCACAGTCGAGCGTTATTCGACGGAGCGTTAGCGTCACCTTACATTAGGTCATGCGAAACTAATGTTGATCGGGTATGGAGTCGATCATGGACAACGAACCGAGCAGCACCAAGCTCACGATCGAGATCCACAAGCTGCTGGCCGAGGCTGCGCGGCTGCGCAAGGCGAACCGGAACGACCCGGCGATCCGCGGGCTGATGGTGAGGGTCGACCAGCTCGCGCAGCAGCGGAGCCTGGTCGCGGCCTGAGTCGATTCCACAGCGGCTTGACCGATACACAGCCGCAGCGTCGCCAGAGCGATAATACCTCTTATGTTAAACTCAGCATCACGACGTTCCGCTGCTTGGCGTCCATGGTCAGGACGATGGGACGGTTCTGGCCAATCGTCCTGTTCCGGTAAACGGCAGTCTGGCTGGCGCACCCGGAGAGCGTCAGCGCCATCACGGCAATCACCGCAGCCGCGCGGCCGTGCCCTCTCGTCCCCGCAACCATATGCAACGCCCACTGATCCGTCGATGCACGCAGCTACGGGGCACCGTTGCCCGAACGCTGACCGCAGGTTCATCACAACTGACGGCGCGGCGCAAGCCGGATCTGAACCGGTCCGGTTCTACCAGGCGCGCGCACCCGCGAGTGACCGCATGGTGTAGCCGCTACAGACACTTGCTTCGTTGCTCGCGCTGAGCGTCTCGATCCGCCAGCCGGATTATGGGTGAAGCCCGTCGTGTGATCGCGTCCGCTGCCGCCTGTTTACCGGTGAGCGCGGTCAACCGCAACACCGGTATTAACGCCCCTCACGATCAGCCTGCCATGTAGCCTGTCAACATGTTCGGTTTATACCGACGCGCTAAAGCTCCGTCCATCGCTTACGCTGTTTGCGGATCTCGACGGCCTGGCGGTCGTCGCGGACGCCCTTGAGCGACGGTTTGGTGGCGAGCGAATGGAACGTAATTGGTCCGGCTCGACCCACTTCCGGCCGCTCAGCGACTACGAGGCGCCGAAAGAAACCCGCCGCTCGTTCAGGATCACCGACGGCCGATCAACCACATTTCCGAACCGCCGGTTTACCGGGTCTACGTACTCTCGATTGGCTGATCCGGCCCGATGGAGATGATTGATGGGTCACTCGTCGATGGACCCCGCCTTTCACGAACTTCGACCCTGGAACGAGGGCCGGCTTATCGGTGCGAAGCGGGCGCTGAAACAGCAACAGGTCTGGGCCATTCGCTTCTGGCTCGACCAGCATAGACGATTGCGCGACCGAGCGTTTTTCGACTTTGCCATCGACAGCAAGCTGCGCGGCTGTGATGTGGTCAAGGTGCGGATCGGTGATGTAGTTTCCGGCGGGCGCGTCCGTGACCGCGCCGTTGTGGCTCAGCAGAAGACCAAGCGTCCGGTCCAGTTCGAGATGATGGATACGGCACGAAAGACGATGCGGGCATGGTTGGAGCGACGCCGCGGGACGCTGAACGACTTCGTCTTCCCGAGCCGAAACGACTACATGGCACACATGAGCACGCGGCAATATGCCCGTCTCGTACACGAGTGGGTGGTCGGCATCGGCCTTCCGGCTCAGGATTACGGAACGCACTCGCTTCGGCGCACGAAAGCGTCGATCATCTACAAGGCGACGGGCAATCTCCGCGCCGTTCAGATCCTCCTTGGTCATGCCAAAATCGATAGCACGGTGCGCTATCTGGGCGTTGACGTGGAGGACGCTTTGGAACTCGCTGAACGCACTGAGGTCTGAGCGGACCCATCTCTGGACCTTCTCGGCGACTCAGGTGCCGCGCAACATCGGACCTTATGGGATGGCCCGCCCCTTCCTCTCGGCATCGGCTACGATGTCGGTGTTGGTAGAGGGAAGGAGCGGACCGATGTCTATTGTGATCCTCGGCGTTGATCTCGGCAAGAACTCATGCAGCATCGTTGGAGTGGATGCGGCTGGCGCGATAGTGACGCGCCGCTCTATGCGTCGTCAGACGCTGATCGACTATGTGCTGAAGCTGCCGCCTTGCGTAGTCGCGATGGAAGCGTGCTGCGGGGCTCATCACCTCGGCCGCCTGTTCGTCGGGCGTGGTCACGAAGTGCGGCTGATGCCGCCGGAGTATGTGCGCCCCTTACGTGAAGGCGCATAAGAACGACGACCGCGATGCCGAGGGGATCGCAGAGGCCGCATCGCGTCCCACGATGCGCTTCGTCGACCTGAAGAGCGAGGAGCAGCTCGACATTTAGACGCTGCACCGAGTGCGATCGCGCCTGGTCGCTGAACGCACGAACTTGATCAACCAGCTGCGTGCGATCCTGCTGGAGCGCGGCGTGATCTTCCCGGCTGGCCGGCGCAAGTTCGAGCTGGGGCTGGACGGGATGCTTGCCGAGCACGACGGGTCGGTGTCGCCCCGCGTCCGCCAACTTGCGGACGAGCTTCGCACAGAATGGCGCATCCTCGACGGGAAGATCGAAGCGTTGAACGGAGAATTTGTGGATCTCGTGCGCTGCGATGATGCGGCGCGGCGGCTGACGTCGATCCCAGGCGTGGGTGTGCTGAACGCCTCCGCTCTGGTCGCGGCGATCGGCAACGCCAGTGGCTTCGACAAGGCGCGGGATCTCGGCGCTTGGCTCGGCCTCGTGCCCCGGCAGCACACGACCGGCGGTAAACCCCGGCTGCTCGGGATCTCCAAGCGCGGGAACACCTATCTGCGAACCCTGCTCATCCATGGTGCGCGGGCAGCGCTGCCGTCGCTCTCCAAAGCCGATACGTCGTTGGGACGGTGGCTGAAGGCGATGCTCGAACGGGGCGTTCATCGCAACGCGGTTGTCGTGGCGCTGGCCAACAAGCTGGCGCGGATCGCCTGGGCGACCTTGCGCAACGGCACCACCTTCGAGCGCGGTTATGCCGTCGCAGCGTGATCAGATCGGCGGCGCGCTGATGCGCGCTTAGCCCAAGAGGTTTGCAGGAAGGATCGTGAAGATGGCCTGACAGTCAATCGGCGTTCGGAAAGCCCGGTGAACGAAGTGGCACTCGATGCCGAGGACTTTTGGGGGCACTGGACGCGCGGATGTCCATCTTGGCCGTGGGCTTGCCCACGAGACCGCATACGTTGACGCAGACTGATCAGATCATCTGAAAATCCAGCTTGCAAACGGGGCGGGCCATACGTTCGTTCAGCCGCCAAGTGGCGTTCCATCTTGGCCCTTTATCGGACCGCTGCTGGAAGTCTTAGGTTCGTTCACATCGATAAGTGCAGGGTACCAACCCCCGCGCTACGGTGACCGACATTGAGCAGGTCTAATTGCTTTTCCAATGCTGGCGGAGCTCCTGCTCAGACGGAGAAGAGACATGCGCGCGTTATGCTGGCACGGTAAGGGCGACGTCCGCGTCGACACCGTCGCGGATCCCGAGATCAAGCATCCGCGCGATGC
>SXHP01000022.1 GCA_005773165.1 Sphingomonadales bacterium
CGGCGTGTGCGAGCCCGAATGTCCGGCGGAGGCGATCCTGCCCGATACCGAAAGCGGGCTGGAGCAGTGGCTGGAGCTCAACACCACCTTTTCCGCGCAATGGCCCAACGTCACCCGCAACGCGAACCAGACGCCCGCCGACGCCGACGAGTGGAAGGGCAAGCCCGACAAGATGCAGTTCTTCTCGCCGGAGCCCGGCGCCGGGGACTAGGCCGTCTGCCGATCCGTCGACGCCGGACCAGATGCGGCGCGCGGATCATACACCAATACGCTGGCAATTTAGGTCCGCATGCGCTATATAATGCGCCGACGGGTGTGACCATTGGCGTCCCCGCCCGAAAAGACGTGTGTTCATCCTCTCCTGCGCGACTGCCCGGCGTCCCTTTCGGCACGCATCGCGGCGCATGGGAGACACTGAAAGGCTGTTCATGGCTGCCAAGCCCCTGCTGTTCGATGTCGGCGATTACGTGGTGTACCCCAAGCACGGCGTCGGCCGTGTGGTCGAGCTTCAGAAGGAGGAGATCGCGGGCATGAGCCTCGAGCTCTATGTTCTGCGTTTCGAAAAGGAGCGCATGACGCTCCGGGTGCCGACCAACAAGGCGGAAAGCGTCGGCATGCGCAAGCTGTCCTCCGACAAGACGCTGCGCGAGGCGCTCGACACGCTGAAGGGCAAGCCCAAGGTCAAGCGGACGATGTGGTCCAGGCGTGCGCAGGAATATGAGGCCAAGATCAATTCGGGCGACCTGGTGTCGATCGCCGAAGTGGTCCGCGACCTGTTCCGCGCCGAGGACCAGCCGGAGCAGAGCTATTCGGAGCGCCAGATCTTCGAAGCCGCGACCAGCCGCCTTGCGCGCGAGCTCGCCGCGATGGAGGAGGTCGACGAACCCCGCGCGCAGGAGAAGATCCTGGAGATCCTCCGCGCCGCCGCGGCGATTTACAACAAGGAAAAGCCCGCCGCTTGACCTGATGGGTCCAGTGATGGTCCGGAAAGGGGCGGTTCCGCAAGGAGCCGCCCCTTTTCCGTTTGCACGACGATCAATGCCGGTGTATTAAGACAGCAATACACAGGGAGGATGGTCATGCGGGATTACCTGTTCGCGTTGTCGCCGCTGGCGCTCGCCGCTTGCTCGATCGGCGGCGCGGACGCCAGCGAGCCCGGCATCCCGGGCCAGGGATCGGGCAATGCGCGGACCTATGCGGCGGCGGGCTTCGACACCATCGACCTGCGCGGCAGCGACGATGTCGACGTCCGGGTCGGCAGCGGCTTCTCCGTCCGCGCCGAAGGCGACTCGGCCGTTCTCGACCGGCTGCGCATCACCCGTGAAGGCCAGCGGCTCCGGATCGACCGGCGGCGGGAGGACGGTTTGACCTGGGGCGGCGACACCGCCCGGGTGCTCGTCACCATGCCGCGGATCGCGGGGGCCAAGGTCGCGGGCTCGGGCGACGTCACGATCGACCGCGCGGAGGGCGCACGGTTCGACGGCGCGATCGCCGGGTCGGGCGGGCTGAAGGTGGCGGCGATGCAGGTCGACGAGGCCAAGCTGTCGGTCGCGGGCTCGGGCGACATCGAGGTGAAGGGCGCGGCGCAGCGGATCGACGTGTCGATCGCGGGGTCGGGGAGCCTTCGCGCGCCCGACCTGAAAGCGACGGCGGCCAAGGTGTCGGTCGCGGGATCGGGCAACGTCCGCGCCGATCTCGAGGGAGAGGGCGACGTGCGGATCGCCGGGTCGGGCAATGTCGATCTCGGCAAATCGGCGCGCTGCTCGGTTCGCGCGGCCGGCTCGGGGACCGCGCGCTGCGGCGGATAGCCCCTTGCACCAAAAGGGCGTCGGTGGAACGGTGGCGCTTATGTCGCGTCTCTTGCTCGCCGCCCTGATCGCCGTCAGCGCGCCCGCCGCCGCGGCGGATCGGACGGTGGGCATCGGCACGTTCGACCGGCTTCGGATCGACGGCGCGTTCGACGTGCGGATCACGACGGGCAAGTCGCCGCGCGCGGCGCTGTCGGGCGACGCCAAAGCGCTCGATTGGGTCGACCTGAAGGTCGAGGGGACGACGCTGCACCTGCGCCGCCGCAGCCTCGATTCGGCTTCCGCGCGCGCCGCGACCGGGCCGGTGTCGGTGACGCTCGCCGCGCCGACGCTGGTCTCCGCGGCGATGCTGGGCGGCGGCAAGCTCGCGGTGACGCGGATGCGCGGCGCGCGGGCGGACCTTTCGGTCGCGGGCGCCGGCACGATCACGGTCGACGCGGTCGACGCCGAGCGGGCGAACGCGTCGATCGTCGGCAGCGGGAGCATCACGCTCGGCGGGCGCGCGACCTATCTGCGGCTGTCGACCAACGGTTCGGGAACGATCGACGCGGCGAAGCTGGTCGCGGACGACCTCCAGGTGCGGCTCGACGGACCGGGCGAGACGCTGGCCGATGCGCGCTACCTCGCGTCGATCACCGCGACCGGGCTGGGGCGCATCGTCGTGACCGGAAACGCCAAATGCACCGTGCGCGCGCCCTCCGCCGACATCGTGACCTGTGGAGCGAACCAAGCCGGACGCTGACGTCCCTGGGGCGGTATCAGCGCCCCTGAGCGCGCCACCGCGCGATGGTGCGCTGGATGATCTGCTCCTCGCCCCCGGTCTCGCACCACAATTCGGAAAACAGGGGGTCGCCGGAGGCCGGGCGCTTGCACTCCTCCAGCGCGTCGAACGACACCCGGATCGGGATCGCCACGCCTTCACCGCACGCGATGGCTTCGCGGTTGCGCAGCGCCGGGATCGAATCAAGAAAGCCGCGCGCGCCTTCGGGCATCGCCGCGCGGACGAACGCCTGGTCGCGGTCGTTGTTGAGCCGCATCGCGATGATCGTGCCGCACTGCGACAGCACGCCCTCCGCCAGGTCCGACGGCCGCTGCGTGATCAGCCCCAGGCTGACGCCTTATTTGCGCCCCTCCTTGGCGATCCTGCCGAGGATGTGGCCGACCGAGGATTTGGCGGCGCTGTCGCTCGGGATATAGCGGTGCGCCTCCTCGCAGACGAGCAGCACCGGCCGCTGCGGCTCGTTGCGAGACCAGATCGCATAATCGAAGGTCATGCGCGCGAGCACCGCCACCACCACCGACGTGATGTCCGACGGCACGCCCGACACGTCGACGATCGAGATCGGCCGCCCGTCGCCGGGCATGCGGAACACCCGCGCGAGGAACGCGGCCATCGTGTCGGCGACCAGCATCCCTGAGAACATGAAGCCGTATCGCGGGTCGGCCTTGATCTCCTCGACCTTGGACTTGAGCCGGAGATAGGGCGCGGTGTCGCCCGCGCGGTCCATCTTGCCCATCTCGTTCTGGATCAGGTTGGTCAGGTCGCTGAGCAGATAGGGGATCGGCGCGTCGACCGTCAGCTTGGCGATCTCCTGCCCCAACCGGTTCTTCGCGCGTGCGGCGAGCAGGCATTTGGCGAGAATGTCCGCGTCGACCTGCCGCTCGGAGCCGCTGGTCGTCAGGAAGACCTCGCAATGCTCCTCGAAGTTCATCAGCCAATACGGCATCTGCAGATTGGACACATCGAACAGCGCGCCGTTGCCCTTGAACGCCGCCGAATATTCCCCGTGCGGGTCGATCATCACGACATGGCCCTGCGGCGCGGCTTCGCAGATCCGGTGGAGGATCAACGCGGCGGAGGTCGACTTGCCGGTGCCGGTCGATCCGACCAGCGCGAAATGCTTGCCGAGCATCGCGTCGATGTAGAGCGAGGCGCGCACGTCGCGGGTCGGATAGACCGCGCCGATGCCGATGCTCGCGCGGCCGTCGGCGCTGTAGACCTGCTGGAGGTCGCCGGTGGTCACCGCGAAGACGTCGCACCCGGGCACCGGATAGCGCGTCACGCCGCGGCGGAAGTTGTAGAGCTTGGCGGTCAGCCGCTCCTCGTCGCCCTCGCCCAGAAAGTCGATTTCGGCGGTGATCCGGTCGCCGCTCACGCTGTCGAGCTGGAGACTGCGGACGTTGGCGACCAGCCAGGCGGCGCCGACGCGCATCTTGATTTGGCTGCCGACCTGGCCTGCGGTGGCGGCGACCGCGTCGGCGCTCTCGGCCGCCGCGAGCAGCGCGGCGCGGTCGAACACCACCCGGCTGCTCGACCCGGCGACCGCCAGGACGAAGCCGATCGCCTCGCACTCGCCCGACGCCACGGGCGCGGCGCGGTCGAAGACCTGCGATCGGGGCATTTCGGTCATATCTGGTCCTTCGGGTGCCGGCGCGGCGACCCTAAGGCCGGAATGGTAAACATCGTGTATCAGCGCCGCCCGGCGACCCACCCCGCCAGCCAGCCGAGCCCGACCGACAACGCCACCGCGACCAGGCCGTAGAGCAGCGCCGACCGATCCGCCGCGCGCGCGACGAAGCGTTCGAATCCGGATTTGCGGATATCGATGTCGCGCACCGCCGCCGCCAGCACGCGACCGTCGCGGATCAGAAAGGTTTCGGCGGTGAAGCGCCCGACGGGCACGCGCGCGGGGATCGCGATCCGCGCGCGATAGAGCACCCCGTCGGTGATCTCGACCGCGCCGGGCGCTTCGTAATAGAGCCCGGCGCGACGCTTCAGGTCCACCAGTCCGCGGCTGAAGCGGTCCTGCTCCGCCGCGGGCGCGCTCGATGCGGGCGAGAGCTGGAGGCTGTCGAGCCCCAGTTCGTAGATCGCGCGCGTCCGCTCGTCGACCAGCGCCTTGACCGGGCGCGACGCGGCGATCGCGTAGAAGCTGGGGGCCGAGCGGTAGCGCAGCCGGCCGGCATTGACCCAGATGCCCGCCACCTTCTCCTTCTCGCGCACCAGAATCGACTGCGTCGGCCCTTTGACCACGACGACGATGTCGGTCGGGCGCTCGGCGCCGGGCTGGCGTCCGCCGGGATAGAGGATCGCGCCGAACAGCAGCAGGTCCGCGCCGGTGAAGCTGTAGACGATCTCGATGTCGCGCTGCGAAACGTCGGGCACCAGGACCGGCTTCGATTGCGCGGTCAGCAGCAGCGCCGGCAGGGCGAGAGCGCGCCTCACGACAGCTCGACCGAGAAGATCTCCTCCGGCCGCCACACCAGCCCTAGCAGGATGCGCGCGCCGACCAGCAGCACCATCACCGCCAGCGCAAGCCGCAGATGCTCGGGCCGGAACCGCGTCGCGAAGCGCGCGCCGATCTGCGCTCCCGTTACCGATCCGACGAGCAGCAGCGCGGCGAGCACGATGTCGACCGCCTTGGTGGTCATCGCATGGACCATGGTCGCGACCGCGGTGACGAACAGCGTCTGGAACAGGCTCGTGCCGACCACCGCGCGGGTCGCCATGCCGAGCACGTAGATCATCGCCGGCACCAGGATGAACCCGCCGCCGATCCCGAGCAGGATCGTCAGGATGCCGACCCCGAAGCCGAGCGCCAGCGGCGCGATCGGCGAGATGTAGAGCCCGGAGGCATAGAAGCGCGTCCGGAACGGCAGCGCGGCGACCAGCGGGTGGTGCCGCCGCTTGGGCGCACGCGGCGGGCGTCCCTGACGCGTCGCCAGGATCGCGCCGAGCGACTCGCGCGCCATCATGCCGCCGATCGAGCCGAGCATCACGACATAGACGACCGCGATCACCGTATCGATCTGACCCAGCGCCTGCAGCCAGCGAAAGACGAACGCGCCCGCGAAGCTGCCGACCACGCCCCCTGCGACAAGGACCCCGCCCATCTTCACGTCGACGCCGTTGCGCCGCCAATGCGCGAACACGCCGGAGACGCTCGCCCCGGTCACCTGGCTCGCCGAAGACGCGGCGGCGACCGTCGGCGGGATGCCGTAGACGATCAGCAGCGGGGTGGTGAGAAAGCCCCCGCCGACGCCGAACATCCCCGACAACAGCCCGACGCCGCCGCCGAGCAGCACGATGAAGAGCGCGTTGACCGACAGGTTGGCGATGGGAAGGTACAGGGCCACGCCGCGCGGCTTACCGCGCCCGGGCGCTGGGGGCTAGAAGTCGCTTCCGATCGAAAGCGCGGGACCCGATGCGGGCCGGGCGTCGCCCGCGACGCGCTGACGCCAGTCGAGCGACACGCGCACGCTGCGCCCGGCGAGCGGCAGCGCGACCCCGACGGTCGGCCCGACATCGATCCGCGTCGCGCCGCGCTGGCCCGCGCCCCATGCGCCCAGCCCCAGGTCGAGCCTCGCTTGGCCGAGCGATACGACCGGCCGGGCGAGCCGTGCCGCGCCGTCGCCGAACGCCTCCGCCTTGCCGCCCCGCAGAATCGCGCCGCCCTGCGCATAGGCTTCCAAGCGAAACCCCACCGCGATCGGCGTGGGGTTGAGGCCCGCGATCACCATCGCGGTCGGCCCGCCCCACGCGCCGTCGATCGCGATCCGCTGCTCGACGACCAGGTGCACCGGCGCTGGCGTCGGCCGCCAGTCGAGCCCGAGCGCCGCCTCCGCGCCGCGGCCACGCAGCGGCGCGGCGATGCGCCCCGCCACGGCGACGCGGCGAGCGCCGTCGAGATGATAGGCGACCCGCACCCCGGCTTGCGACGCGCCCAGCCGCCCGCCGCTCACCGTGCCGCTCGCGCCGCCGCGCGCCAGCAGCCACGCGCTCGTAGCCCAGCGCGAATCCCTTTCCGCGGTAAGCTGCGGACCAAGCGTCGGAGGCACGAGGATCGGAGACCCGGCAAGTCCGGCGCCGGGTCTGGGGCGAACAGCGTGCGCCACCGATACGGCGGAGCGGACCTCTCCCCCCGTCGCAGCAGCTTGTGCCGTCGGCCGCGCGCCGGACCGCGTGCTCGGTTGCGGTCGGCTCGCCGTCCTCGACGTGGCCGCAAACCGTCGCGCCGTCCCGCTTGCCGCCGGTCGCCCCGCCGGCCGGGGGGGCGAGCACGCCGCCCGCCAGCTCCAGCCGATCCGCCTCGGGCAGCAGCACCGCGATGCGGATGCAGACCCACCCGCCGATCACCGCGGCGACGAAACGGATCGGCGCGCCTTTCACCCGGCGTGCACGTCCGCCGGAAACTCGTGCTCGGTCTTGTCCCACACCGGCGGCGCGCCGCGCAGCGTCGCGACATATCGTTTCAACGCCAGCGTCGACGCAGCGAGGTCGATCGCATTTCCGACGAAGAAGCGGAGCGGCGCGATCGCGGCCTCGCGCGCGCCGTACACCCGCCACGTACAGGCGACCCGCATCGCCATGCGCCAGCCGAGCAGCGCCACGTTCGCCGCGAGCAGGGCGGCGGGCGGCGAGACGGCGACGCGCGGGGCCGCCCCGAGGACATCCTGCGCCACCAGCACCACCGCATAAAGCACCGCCGAGACATAGGCGGCGGCCAGGATCAGCATCGCCAGCAGCGCCCGGCGGTCGCGCATCCGCATCCAGGCGTCGACGACGCCGCCCCGCGCCGACCAGCCCGTGCGGTCCCAACCCGCGAGCGCGATCCCCGCCATCCACCGCGCCTTCTGCCGCACCGCCGCGCCCAACGTATCCGGGAAGTATTCGCCGGTCGCGACCACCCCGCGCCTGGTTCCGTCCGGCACGCGCGCGAATGCGCTGCGGAACCGGAGCTCGGACAGGCGCAGCCCGATCTCGTAATCCTCCACAAGGCTGCTCGGATCGAACGGCGCCCCGCCCCGCGCGCGCGCGATCGCCGCGAGCGCATCGGTCGCGATCGCGCAGCCGACCCCGGCAAGCGGCATCGACGCGCCGAGCGCGGCGCGGATCACCAGCGTCTTGGCGTGGCTCTCCGCAAAGCTGTCGGAGTAGGTGCCCGCGATCAGGCGCACGCCTTGCCGCACCAGCGGCCGCACCGGCAATTGCACCACGTCGAAGCGCCCGATCAGCGCATCGAACACGCGCAGCTCGTCGGCGTGCACCACGTCCTCCGCGTCATGGAGCACGACGAAGCGGGTACGCGTGCCGGCCGCGTCATCGTCCGCGCGCAACGCGGCCCAGGCGCGATTGAGATTGTCCGCCTTGGTGGTCGGACCCGGATGCGGGTTGACGACCAGCCGCACCCGCGCCGCATCGCGCGCGACGTCCTGGATCGCGCCGATCGTCGCGGGATCGTTGGCGTAGGCGACCGCATAGACGGTGTAGTCGCCGCCCAGCCGCGCGAGCAGCGTCCGCAGCATCGGCCCGATCACCGCCGCCTCCTGCCAGGCGGGCACGAAGATCGCCATCCGCGACACCGGCGCCGCGGGCAGGTCCGCGTGCGCCAGCCCGACCCCGAACCCGCGCCACGCCCGCCGCGCGAAGAACAACAGGTCGACCGCGATGTCGTCGATGCCGCCGATCAACAGCCCGACCGCCGCAAAGAGCATCAGCTCGCGCGTCACGACCTCCAGCAGCTCCAGCGACCCCACGCCCGTCGTCGCCCCCCGGTTCGACGTCTTTCCTACAGCATCAAGGACTTCCGATCCCGGCGCAATCCCCTCTGGCGTCCATCCATGGCACGCTCTAGCCTTCCTCGGTTGCGGTGGGAGGGACGGCATGCGGCTGTGGGCGCGGGTGGCGATATCGGCGCTGGCGCTCGCCCCGGTCGCGGCGCTGGGCGACGCGAGCCCGCAGGTGATCCTCGCCACGCCCGGCGTCGGCGCCAACGGTCTAGGCGGCGCGATCGAGCGGTTCACGCTCCGCTTCAGCCAGCCGATGCTTGCGCTCGGCGACCCGCGCGCGGCCGCGCCCTTCGCCACCGCGTGCGCGGGAACGGGCCGCTGGGCGGATCAGCAGACCTGGATCTACGATTTCGCCGCGCCGCTTGGCGGCGGGACGACCTGCACCTTTGAAGCGCGCGAAGGCCTGCGCAGCACGAGCGGAGTCGACCTGACCGGCCAGCGCCGCTTCACCGTCGACGCGGGCGGCCCGGTCGCGCGCGCGGTCCTCCCCGGTTACGGAGAGATCGAGGAGGATCAAACCTTTCTCGTCGCCGCCAACATGCCCGCGACCCGCCGGTCGATCGCGGCGAACGCTTATTGCGCGGTGGAGGGGCTGGGCGAGAAGACGCCCGTCGATCTGCTCGGCGACGACGTGCCCGCCAGGCTGCTCGCCGCGATGAAGACCGAGTCGTGGCAGGTCCGCAGCTTCCTCGAGACCGCCGGGCTCCCCGCCGCGCTGCCTGCCTCCGCCGCCGAACACCGGCGCATGCTGGCAGGGGTCACTGCGCTCAAATGCCGCCGCGCGCTGCCGCCCGGACAGGACGTCGCGCTGGTCTGGGGCGCAGGCGTCGCGTCCGCTTCGGGCAAGACCGCAGGCGAGGACCGGCGCTTCGACTTCACCGTGCGCGAGCCCTTCAGCGCACGGTTCGAGTGCACCCGCGTCAACCCGCAAGCCGGGTGCAGCCCGGTCGAGAAGGCGTCGGTCCGTTTCACCGCGCCCGTCGCGCTGGCGAGCGCGCGCGCGGTCCGCATCCGCCTCGCCGACGGCCGCACGATCGCGCCCAGGATCGGCGACGACGAAGCCAAGCGCGCGACGATCAGCGACCTGACCTTCGCCGCGCCGCTCCCGCCCGAGACGGACGGCAAGCTGGAGCTGCCCGCCGACCTGCGCGACGAGAGCGGCCGCGCGCTCGCCAATGCGCAGCGTTTTCCGCTGGCGATCCGCTTCGACCGCGCGCCGCCGCTGGTCAAGTTCGCGGGCAAGTTCGGCATCCTGGAGCTGAAGCAGGGCGGCGTGCTGCCCGTCACCGTCCGCAACGTCGAACCCGCGCTCCGCGGCCGCGTCGCGCCGATCGGCGGCCGCGCCATGAAGGTCAGCGGCGACGGAGAGGTCGCTCGCTGGCTGCGCACCGTCGACCAGGCCGACGAGTATGACGTCGACGAGCGCAAGGACGGCACGCGCACCAACAACACCGCCTCGCGCCCGATCCTGCCCGCGCGGGGCAAGCCGCTCCAGGTCGCGCTGCCGGGCAAGGGCCGCGATTTCGAGGTCGTCGGCATCCCGCTCGGGCAACCGGGCTTCTACGTCGTCGAGCTGGAGAGCCGCACGCTCGGCCGCGCGCTTCTCGCGCGCGACGCGCCGCGCTACGTCGCCACCGCCGCGCTGGTCACCGATATGGCGGTGCATTTTAAATGGGGCCGCGAGCGCAGCCTCGCCTGGGTGACCCGGCTCGCCACCGGCAAGCCGGTCGCGAACGCCGCCGTCCAGGTCACCGACGCCTGCACCGGCCGCGCGCTGGCGAAGGGCCGCACCGACCGGAGCGGCGGGCTGATGATCCCCGCCGGCCTGCCGCAGCCCGCGACCTACGGCGGCTGCGACGGCGACGCCCACCCGCTGATGGTCTCCGCGCGGGTCGGCGACGACTTCAGCTTCACGCTGACCGACTGGGGCGAAGGGCTGCGGCCGTACGATTTCGAGCTGCCCTACGGCTATGAGGAGGCGCAGTTCAAGGTCCACACGATCTTCGATCGCATGCTCGTCCGTCAGGGCGAGACGATCCACATGAAGCACCTCGCGCGCAAGCCCGCCGGGTCCGGCTTCGCGATCCCCGCGGCGTTCACCGGCACGCTGCGGCTGTCGCATCGCGGCTCGGAGACGCAGTTCGACCTGCCGCTCAGCATCGACGTGCGCGGCGTCGGGCAGACGCAATGGACCGCGCCCGCCGCCGCGCCGATGGGGGACTACGACCTGCAGGTGGTGCAGGCGGACGGCGCGACGCTCTACACCGCGCAGTCGTTCAAGGTCGACGAATACCGCTTGCCGACGATGCGCGCGAGCGTGTCCGGACCGAAGGGCGCGGCGGTGCGCCCGAAGTCGCTGCCGCTCGACCTGTTCGTCGGCTATCTGTCCGGCGGCGGCGCGTCCAACCTCCCCGTCGACCTGCGCCTCGGCTGGTCCGAACGCAGCGGCGCGCCCGACGGCTATGAGGCCTACACATTCGGCGGACGGCCCGTGATCGAGGGCGTCCGCGCGCTCGACGGCGAGGGCAACGACACGCCCGTCCAGCTTCCGCCGACCCAGACGCTCCCCGCGACGCTGCGCGGCGACGGAACGCAGCGGTTCGCGGTCGACGTGCCCGCATTGGACGCGCTCACCGACATGCGGGTCGAGATGGACTATCGCGACGCCAACGGCGAGGTGCTGACCGCATCGAAGACGATTCCGATCTATCCGGCGGCGGTCCAGCTCGGCGTCCGTACAGACGGCTGGCTGATGAAGCAGGACGATCTGCGGCTGCGCTTCATCGCGCTCGACACCGAGGGCAAGCCGATCAAGGGCCAGCGCGTCGAGGTCGCGCTCTACAGCCGCCAGGTGCTCACCGCGCGACGGCGGCTGATCGGCGGCTTCTACGCCTATGACAACCAGATGCGCACGACCAAGCTCGATGCGAGCTGCTCTGCGACCACCGATGCGCAAGGGCTGGCGCAATGCGCGATCGATCCCGGCGTGTCGGGCGAAGTGTACGCCGTCGCCACCGCCAAGGACGCCGACGGCAACGTATCGCGCGCGGTACGGTCGGTGTGGCTGGCGGGCGACGAGGATTGGTGGTTCGGCGGCGACAACGGCGACCGGATGGACGTCGTGCCGGAGCAGAACGCCTACAAGGCGGGCGAGACCGCGCGCTTCCAGGTCCGCATGCCGTTCCGCTCGGCGACCGCGCTGGTCACGGTCGAGCGCGAAGGCGTGCTGTCGAGCTTCGTCACCGAGCTGTCGGGGACCGATCCGGTCGTCGAGGTCAAGATGCCCGCCTCCTACGCCCCCGACGTGTTCGTCTCGGTGCTCGCGGTGCGCGGGCGGGTCGAGCCCGGCTTCTGGTCGTGGCTCCGCGGGGTCGGCCGCACGCTTGGCCTCGTCAGCGGCCCCGATCCCGCCCCGCCGCCGACCGCGCTCGTCGACCTGTCGAAGCCCGCTTATCGTCTCGGCATCGCCAAGGTGAAGGTCGGCTGGGAGGGCCACCGGCTCCAGGTCGCCGTCAAGGCCGACCGCGAACGCTACGCCGCGCGCGACACCGCGCAGGTCGCGGTGCGCGTGCTGCGTCCGGGCGGCGCACCCGCGCGCACCGCCGACGTCGCGTTTGTCGCGGTTGATCAGGCGCTGCTCCAGCTCGCGCCCAACGAGTCCTGGGACGTGCTCACCGCGATGATGGGCGAGCGGCCCTTGTCGGTCCTCACCTCCACCGCGCAGATGCAGGTCGTCGGCAAGCGCCATTACGGCCGCAAGGCGGTGGAGGCGGGCGGCGGCGGCGGCGACGCGACCGCGCTCAACCGCGAGAACTTCCAGCCGGTGCTGCTGTGGCGCGGCACGCTGCCGCTCGACGCGCAAGGGCGCGCGCGCGTCGCGGTGCCGTTGTCGGACGCGCTGACCTCGTTCCGCCTGGTCGCGGTCGCGACCGAAGGTGCGGGGCTGTTCGGCACGGGCCAGGCGGACATCCGCACCGCGCAGGATCTGCAGCTCTACGCCGGGCTGCCGCCGCTGGTGCGCACCGGCGATTTCTACGCCGCGCAATTCACGCTGCGCAACGGATCGACCCGCGCGATGACGGTCACCGCGACCGTCGATCTGTTCCCGCGCGTTGCGCGAGGGCGGCCGATCACCGTCACCATTCCCGCCGGGGCCGCCGCGCCGATCGCGTGGAACCTGACCGCGCCCGACGGCCCGCCGTCGCTGCGGTGGCAGGTCTCGGCGCGCACTGCCGACGGTCGCGCCGCGGATCGCGTCACGGTGACGCAGGACGTCGTCCCCGCCGTCGCGATCGAGACCTGGGCCGCGACGCTCGCCCGCGTCGGCGACACGACGATCCCGATCGCGCCGCCCGCAGGCGCGCTTGCCGGACGCGGTTCGGTCGACGTCACCCTCGCCGATACGCTCGCGCCCCCGCTGACGGGGGTACGCGCGTACATGAGCGCCTATCCCTATCAATGTTTCGAGCAGCAGCTGTCGCGCGCGGTGGCGCTCGACGACGCGGCGGCGTGGACGCGGCTCGCGGGGGCGATCCCGACGTATCAGGCCCCCGACGGCCTGCTCCGCTATTGGCCTAGCGGCGCGCTCGACGGGTCGGAGACGCTGACCGCTTATGTCCTGTCGCTGACCGCCGAAGCGGGGCTGTCGATTCCCGAAACGTCCCGCGCGCGCATGGTCGACGCCTTGCGCGCCGTGCTCGACGGCCGCCTGCGCCACGAGGATTACGGCGACATCCGCTTGCGCAAGCTCGCCGCGCTGGCAGCCCTCGCCCGCAACGGCGCAGGCACGCCCGCGATGCTCGGCCAGGTCGGCATGACGCCCGCGGAGATGCCGACCGCATCGCTCCTCGATTGGCTCGCCGCGATCGACCGCATCCCCGGCCTCGCCAACGCCGCGGCGCTGCGCTCGGCCGGCGAAGCGACGCTCCGCTCGCGCCTCGCCTACGAAGGCGCGCGGATGGACCTGACCGACCAATCCACCTCGGCCTGGTGGCTGATGCAGTCGGGCGACGAGACCGCCGCGCGCGCCGCCTTGCTCGCGATCGGCCGCCCCGGCTGGCAGGATGAGGCCCTACGGATGATGGTCGGCGCAGCGGCGCGCCAACGCCGCGGCCATTGGGATACGACCACCGCCAACGCCTGGGGCGCGATCGCGACGCGCCGCTTCGCCCAGACCTATCCGGCTCAGGCGATCGCGGGCACGACCACGCTGTCGCTGGGCGCACGCACGATCGCCAAGGCCTGGCCGCTCGCCGCCGATCAGCGCGCCGCCTCCTTCGCGCTTCCCGCGGCCCGCACGCCGTTGACGCTGCGCCAGGCGGGCGGCGCGGGACCCTGGGCGAGCGTCGCGGTGCGCGCCGCGGTGCCGCTCCGCGCGCCGCTGTTCGCGGGCTACCGCGTCGCGCGGAGGGTCGAAGTCGTCCAGGCGCGCAACCCCGGCCGCCTCACCCGCGGCGACGTCCTCCGCGTGACGCTCACCGTGGAAGCCACCGCCGAGCGCAACTGGGTCGTCGTCAGCGACCCCGTCCCCGCGGGCGCGACAATCGTCGGCGATCTCGGCGGCCAGTCGCAGATGTTGCGCGAGACGACTTCGGGCGAGGGCGCGTCGCCCTCCTACGTCGAGCGCGGCCGCGAGGCCTGGCGCGCCTATTTCGCCTGGCTGCCGCGCGGGCGAACCAGCGTCAGCTACACCCTCCGCCTCAACGGCGCAGGCCGCTTCAGCCTGCCGCCCACCACGGTCGAGGCGATGTACGCGCCCGCGATCCGGGCGGCGGTTCCGAACGGTGCTGTCGTGGTGGCGCCCAAGTGATTCGGTTCACGCGAAGGCGCGAAGGCGCGAAGAAGTTGGTTCGCGCGGAGGCGCGGAGACGCGGAGGCGTGGTACTCGGGACCACGGGCGTTCTGCCTCTCGCAAAGGCTGCAAAAGGAGCCCTGACGGGCTCAGGCGACCAAAGCGCCGCAGGCACTTTGTCCTGCCTTCTTCTCCGCGTCTCCGCGCCTTCGCGCGAACAAAAACTTTCTTCTCTTCGCGCCTTCGCGCCTTCGCGTGAACCTCCTCCACGAGCCGTATGAATGTCGCGCCACGGCACCCGCATCGCATTGGCCGTCATCGCCGCCCTCGTCCTCATCGCCGCGATCCTCGACTTCGCCACCCGCCCGCCGCCCCTCCCCAGCTACGCCGCCGTTCGCGCCGCCTGGCGACCGTCGGAAGCCTGGCTCTACGACCGCCACGGCCGCCTGCTCGACTCCGCCCGCGTCGACTTCGCTCGCCGCCGCCTCGCCTGGACCCCGCTCGCCGACATCGCCCCGGTGGTCGCCTCAACCATCATCGCCGCCGAGGACCGCCGCTTTCGCCAACACGGCGGCGTCGACTGGCTCGCGGTCGCGGGCGGCCTGCGCGCTCGCCTGCAAGGCCGATCCAGCCGCGGCGCGAGCACGCTGACGATGCAGGTCGCAGGCTTTCTCGATCCCGCGCTCGCCAACCCCGGCGCGCGGACGTGGCGCGACAAGGTCGCCCAAGCCCGCGCCGCCCGCGCGATCGAGACGCGCTGGTCCAAGGACGAGATCGTCGAAGCCTATCTCAACCTCGCCGGGTTCCGCAGCGAGGCGCAGGGGATCGGCGCGGCCGCGCTCGGGCTGTTCGGCAAGACGCCGTCCGCGCTCACGCGCGACGACGCGCTGCTCCTCGCCGCGCTCCTGCCGCAACCGCAGGCGAGGCCGCAAGCGCTCGCCCGCCGCGCCTGCCTCCTTTCCGCGGATATTGACTGCGCCCGCTTCGCCGGCATGGCGGCATCGATGCTCGGCCCTGCGCGCAGCCTCGCGCTCGATCCCGGCCTCGCGCCGCACCTCTCCGACCATCTGCTCGCCGAAGCGGGCGCGCGGATCACCACCACGCTCGACACGCGCGTCCAGCGCCTCGCGATCGCCGCGCTCTCCCGCCAGCTCCAGGGCCTCGGCGGCACCCGCGCGCGCGACGGCGCGGTGATCGTCGTCGACAACAGCAGCGGCGACGTGCTCGCCTGGGTCGGCGGCGTCGGCGGAACCTCGACCGCCCCCGCGGTCGACAACGCCCGCGCCTACCGCCAGGCCGGATCGACGCTCAAGCCCTTCCTCTACGCGCAAGGCATCGAGCGCGGCTATCTCACCGCCGCCTCGATCCTTGACGATTCGCCGGTTCAGCTCGACACCGCGAGCGGCCTCTACGTTCCCCAGAATTACGACCGTGCGTTCAAGGGGCCGGTGTCCGCCCGCGTCGCGCTCGCGGGATCGCTCAACGTCCCCGCGGTGCGCACGCTTCTTCTCGTCGGGGTCGAGCCGTTCCGCGACCGGCTATGGGACAGCGGCTACAAGGGCCTGGTCGAGGACGGCGGCCATTACGGCTTTTCGCTTGCGCTCGGCTCGGCCGAGGTGACGCTCGCCGAGCAGGTCGCCGCCTATCGCGCGCTCGCCCGCGGCGGGCGCTGGTCGCCGCTGCGGCTCACCGCCGCCGTTCCGCGCGCAGGCGACCGCCCGGTCACCACCCCCGCCGCCGCCTGGATCGTCGCCGACATGCTCGCCGACAATGACGCGCGCGCGGCCACCTTCGGCAGCGATTCCGCGCTCCGGCTGCCGTTCCGCGCGTCGGTGAAGACCGGCACGTCAAAGGCGATGCGGGACAATTGGTGCATCGGCTTCACCGACCGTTTCACCGTCGGCGTCTGGATCGGCAATGCGCAGGGCGATCCTATGCGGGGCGTTTCGGGCACCAGCGGCGCGGCCCCGGTGTGGCGCGACGTGATGACCGCGCTGCAGGCCCGCGCACCGGCCAGCCCCGTCTCACCCCCGCCCGGCGTCGAGCAGCGCCGCATCGCCTTCGCCGACGCGCGCGAACCGCCGCGCCGCGAGTGGTTCGTGGCGGGTACCGCCCAGACCTTGATCGCCGCCGCCCCACCCGCGTCGCGCCGCCCGCGGATCACCAATCCCGCGAGGGGAAGCGTCTACGCGCTTGATCCCGACGTGCCGATCGACCGCCAGCGGCTGGTGGTGGCGGTGTCGGGCGACGCCGCGCGCCACCGCATCGTGCTCGACGCGCGCGACCTCGGCGCGGCGGACGCGCGGCCGCAGCTGCTGCCCGGACCGGGCGTCCACCGGCTGCGCCTCGTCGACCTTTCCGGCCGCGTCGTCGACCAGGTCCGCTTCACGATACGGTGAGGAATAATTCGGCGATCCGGCCGAACCAAATGGGGCTGGGGGCGTTGCGCCCATGATCCCACCCCCTTTCGGGATCGGTGCCGTTACCCAAGCACGGCACGGCCGCGCCGACGCGTATTACGCGGCGCGGCCAAAGGGGAGTGCAGGGTCTTTCGTGCTTCGGCACGACTGAACAGCGCGGGGCGCTTACCCGGCGCATATTCACGTCACCGAACCGAACTACGGCGTGTCGCGATTGCCGCCGCCGCCCTGCCCGCCCGCCGCGCCGGGCGCGCCCACCGTGCCGATGTTGCCGAACAGCTCGGAGAAGAAGCTCTTGTTGCGGCCCAGCGTCGGTGTCGTCTTGCTCGACGGCGTGATCGACGCGATCTGCTCGGCCGATCCGCGACGGATCGCGGTGACGGTGCCCGCCCGATCGAAGCTGATCTGCAGCGTCAGCTGCGACTTGGGCCGCGGCGTCTGAAAGCCGTAAGCGCGGCTCTCGCGCGCGATATAATACCAGTCGCCCTGGTTGAACTGGCTTGCGAAGCTCGGCCGCCCCAGCGTCTGGAGCACCGATTCGCGGTTGTCGACGCCCGGCTGGACCGAATTGACGAGATCGGCGTCGACGACATAGCCCTGGTGCGAGGGCAGCGGCGAGCAGGCGCCGAGCGCCGCCCCAATAACAACTACCGGGCCGACAAGAGCGGCAGGAAGTACGCGCATGATAAACTCCGCAGGCGCGCACGATTGCATCGGCCGCCGTTCGCCGCGATAGGCGAGGACGTGCGCCAAGGAAAGGGTTTGCAAACTGGGCTGGCTGGCTGATCTGTTCGGATCGAAGCGGGACGAGGCGCTGCTGCCGCTGTACAATGCGGTGGTCGCGCGCGCGCGCCAACCGCATTGGTATGTCGAGGGCGCGGTCCCCGACACGGTGGACGGCCGCTTCGACACCATCGCCGCGGTTCTCGCCTTTGTCATGCTGCGGCTGGAGGAGACGCCCGAGGGCGCCGCGCCGTCCGCCATGCTCGCCGAGCGGTTCGTCGACGACATGGATGGGCAGCTCCGCCAGCTGGGGATCGGCGACATCGTCGTCGGCAAGCACATCGGCAAGATGATGGCGATGCTCGGCGGGCGCCTCGGCGCGTACCGCGACGGGCTGGCGGGAGAGGGCATCGACGCGGCGCTGGTCCGCAACCTCTACCGCGGCGAAGCGCCCGGCGCCCAGGCGCTGGCGCACGTCCGCGATTCGCTGCTCCAGTTCCGCGCCGCGCTGGCGGACGCGCCGGTCGCGCGGCTGATCGAGGGAGACCTGCCGTGACCCCTGAATTCTCGCGCCCGATCCGCATCGACACGATCGGCGATGGCGAGCGCATCGTCACGGTGGAGGCGAACGAGGATGAGCGCCGCCGCCTCGCCGGCCGCTTCGGCCTGGTCGCGATCGAGCGCCTCACCGCGCGCTTCTCGGTCCGGCGCGAAGCGGCTGGGGTGCTCGCGACCGGCCAGGTTGAAGCGGCGGCGACTCAGGCCTGCTCGGTCACCGGCGAACCGATCGAGGCTGTCGTGGACGAGACCGTGGCGTTGCGCTTCGTCGACGAGCTGGCGGAAGAAGGCGACGAAATCGAGCTCTCCGGCGACGCGCTTGACACGCTGCCGATCGATGGCGGCGCGATCGACCTGGGCGAAGCCGCCGCCGAGACGATGGCGCTGGCGCTCGACCCGTTCGCGCGCAGCGCGGGCGCGGAGGAAGCGTTGCGCAAGGCGGGGGTGGTCAGCGAGGAAGAAGCCGGCGCGTTCGGCGCCTTGGCGGGGTTGAAGGCGCTGCTGAAGTAACCGTCACCCCAGCGAAGGCTGGGGTCTCTCGCCACAGGCCTCGCGCTCGCCGCACGAGACCCCAGCCTTCGCTGGGGTGACGAGTCGGCCTAAACCGCAGTCCCCCCCACCGTCAGCCCCTCGACCAGCAAGGTCGGCTGCCCGACCCCTGCGGGCACCGACTGCCCCCCCTTGCCGCACACGCCGATGCCCTCGTCCAGCGCGAAGTCGTCGCCGATCCCGGTCACCTTGGTCAGCACCGTCGGGCCGTCGCCGATCAGCGTCGCGCCCTTGATCGGCGCGCCGAGCCTGCCGTCCTCGATCTTGTACGCCTCGGTGCAGCTGAACACGACCGTGCCGCTCACGATGTCGACCTGCCCGCCGCCGAACGACTTCGCGAAGATGCCCTTCTTCACGCGGCTGA
>SXHP01000185.1 GCA_005773165.1 Sphingomonadales bacterium
CCTTCGATCGACATGTTGGCGACGGTCAGCCGCCCCTCGATCGACATGGCGCGGAACACCTCGCCGGTATATTCGACGACGAAGCCGGTGCCCCCAGACGCGCCGATCCGGCCGATGATCGCGAGGATCACGTCCTTGGGCGAGACGCCGAAGCCGAGCGCGCCGTCGACGCGGATCTCCATCGTCTTCGACGGCGACAGCAGCAACGTCTGCGTCGCGAGGACATGCTCGACCTCGCTGGTTCCGATCCCGAACGCGAGCGCGCCCAGCGCGCCGTGCGCCGATGTATGGCTGTCGCCGCAGACGAGGGTCGTGCCGGGCAAGGTGAAGCCGAGTTCGGGCCCGACGACGTGGACGATCCCCTGCTCGGCCGCGGTCGCGTCGATATAGTCGATGCCGAACTCGGCGGTGTTCCGGCGCAGCATGTCGAGCTGCTGCGCGCTTTCCGGGTCGGCGATCGGCAGCACGCGGCCCGCCGCATCGACCCGCGGCGTCGTCGGCAGGTTGTGGTCGGGGACCGCCAGCGTCAGCTCGGGCCGCCGGACGGTGCGGCCCGCGACGCGCAGCCCCTCGAACGCCTGCGGGCTCGTCACCTCGGGGACGAGGTGGCGGTCGAGGTAGAGGAGGCACGTGCCGTCGACGCGACGCTCGATGACGTGCGCGGCCCAGATCTTCTCGTACAGGGTGCGGGGGCGTGCCATGACGGCGCGCCTGTTACCCTATCGCCGCCGCGAACCCAAGCGCCGGAGACGCATAATCCGCGTCATGTTCTACCGGGAAGGCGTCACCCCGACGGAGCGCCGCGAGCATGCTCGCGAAGTCGGTGCGGCAGCGGAAGCCCAGCACCCGCTCGGCGCGGCTCGCGTCGTACACCCGGTCGATCGAGCCCGGCAGCTTCCAGCCGCGCGCCGCGTACAGCTCGGCCGCATCGGGAAAGTGCCTCGCGATCACCGCCGCGGCGTCGGCCTTCAGCGCGGCCGCCTCTTCGCGCGCGAAGGGCGTCGGCGCGGACAGGATGAAGGTGTCGAAGCCGATCTCGGGCGCCCGCTCCAGCGCGGCGACGTGCGCCTCGACCGCATCCGCAACGGTCAGCCGCCGGTGAAGCAGCTCGTTCGCCTTCATGTTCTCGCCCGACAGCGCGCGGTGGGTGTCGTCCTCCTCGGGGAAGAACCGCGCGGTGCGCAGCACCAGCACGGGCAACGCGTGTTCGTCATGGATCAAGCGGCAGAGACGCTCGGCGGCGAGCTTGGTGACGCCGTAGATGTTGCGGGGAACAAGGGGGCTGAGCGTTTCGTCGATCCACGCCGCCGCCTCGCCCTGCCCTTCGCGGATCGCGGGCGAGATCATCAGCGAGGTCGTTGAGGTGAACACGAACCGCGACGCCCCGGCCGCGACCGCCGCTTCCAGCAGATTGAGCGTGCCGCTGACGTTGACGTCGACGAACTTCTGCCTGGGATAGCGCGCGATGTCGGGCTTGTGGAGCGCGGCGGCGTGGATGACCGCGTCGATCGCGTGCTCGGCGAACACCCGATCGACAAGCGCGCGATCCGCGACCGAACCGATGACGTCCGTCTGGGGTCCGGGAGCGACGTCGAACCCGACGACCTTGCGCCCATCACCGCGAAGCCTCGGCGCGAGGTGGCGGCCGAGCCAGCCCGACGATCCGGTGAGCAGGACGCGCACCTATCCGAACACCGCCCGATCGAACCGCACCCGCCAGAAGCCGGTCCTCGCGCCCTCGCAGCCGAAATCGTTGTCGTTGACCAGCAGCAGCTCCGACGCGCCCAGCACGACCATCCCCTCCAGGTCCGCGCCGATCTCCGGCGCGTCGTCGGTGTCGAGGACCAGCGTCTTGACGAGCTCGGGCAACGGCTCCTTCGCGGCGCTGCGCTCCTCGATCGACGGCGTCGTAGACGGGTCGATCCCGCTCGCGGGGGCGGCGGCGTCGAGCGTGACGCGGTAGAACTTGGTCGATTGCGATACGCGCTCAAGGACGAGGAGCGATCCGTCGGCGAGCCACGCCAGCTCGCTCACCTTGATGTCGTCGCGCTTCGCGTCGGGATCGCGGCGGAACGCCTCCGGCTTCTCCAGCGGGTAGAGGTGCTCCGCAGTAAACGCGCCGGTCGCCAGGTCGAGCACCCATAGCCGGACGTGCCGCGCCTTCTTGCCGGCGGCGGCGTCGGGATGCGCGAGCGGGCTCTGGAAGGCGAGCGCAAGGCTGGCGCCGTCGGGCGACAAGGCCATCGCCTCGAAGCCCCGGTTGAGCCGCCGTCGCGCCGCGATCGCGGGCAGGACGTCGCGCACCGGATAGCGCGCGCCCGCGAACGCCGCGGCGCACCCTTCGGGAACCCACCGCTCGATCACCCGGGCGTCGGCGTCTAGCCGCAGCAGCGACGGCCCGTATTCGTCGCCGACGATGAAGCCGCCGCCAGGCAGCGCGACCACGCCCTCGGTGTCCGCCCCCGACGGATCGGGCGCGATCACATCGCCGCGAAGGTCGAGCGCCGGCTCGACTCGCGCCTGCTCGCTTCCCGGCGGAGGGAGCCCGCTCAGCGCCCGGCCGTCTTCGCCGGTGAGCGGCAGGATGCGCCGGAGCGTCACCCGGTCGCCCTCGACGCGCAGCTCGGCGAGCGCGGGGCCGATGTCGAGCCGCGGCATCACCTTGGCCTTGCTCTCCCCCGCATGCCGCGCGAGCGCCTCCAGGCCGTAGCGCTCGACCGCCACCTCGACCTTGAAGTTGGGCCCGCGGTCGCCGATAGCCCAGACCGTCCCCGCCGGATCGCCCGCGCGCCGAGCGAGGCCGGAGCCGAACCCCCAGACCATCTCCAGCCGCGCTTTCGGCAGGTCGATGCCGCCGATCGAAACATCGTCCCAGGCGAGCGGCTTGACGGAGTAGCCGCGGGTCATGCGGCGGGCCGGAGTCGGCTTTCGATCAATTCCGCGGCGGCAAACAGCGGCAGTGAGTCCCGCACGATATGTTGCCGCAATTTGGCGTGCTTGACGCATTCGAACGCGACGACATCGGCGAACACGTCGAGGTCGCTGTCTTCCAGCTCCGTCAGGATGCTGCCGACCAGCTGATCGTCGGTACTGCCGTATATGACCAGATCCACATCCGATCCCGGTCGCGCCCTGCCGGTTGCCCGAGATCCATAGACGCCGACCGACTCGAAGCGGTCCGCATAGGGCGCGAAGACGTCGCGCAGCACCGCGCGCTGTCTAGGCGTGAGATCAATTGCCGCGCGCTCGCTCATCGGTCAGGCTCCTGCGTAAGCCAATCAGCAAGGGCAAATAGCGACGGCGGATATCGGCCACAATCTTCTCCGCGTCATCCCGGCTGTATTCATGGGACATCTGGTTGCGCGCGTTCTTTGCGTCCATCCAGCTTGCGCCGTCTTCGATCAGCCCGACCTCGTGAGCGGCCCGGATGACGTTCGCCGGGACAGGCACCTTGATGCGTGTTCCGGTTTCGAAAAGGAAATCGCGCATGGATTTCCAGCCCAACTCCCAGGAATACTCGAACTGCTTGATCAGTCCGGCCTGCTCGATGTCGGACAAACCTCCTTCAGGCAAACCGCCAACGGATGTCTCGAGCTGCCCCAAAGCCCGCTCGAAATTTTCGAACCTCAGCCGCCAGCGCGCTTCTTCAGCCATCGTACCGCGCCGTCGTCTTCGCCCTTACCTCCTCCGCCGTCACCCCCGGCGCAAGCTCCACCAGCTTGAACGGTGTTGCGTGGTCCGGCCGCTGGAACACCGCCAGATCGGTGACGATCATGTCGACCACGTTCTTGCCCGTCAGCGGCAGGGTGCATGCCGGGATGAACTTCGGGGAGCCGTCCTTGGCGTTGTGGTCCATTACCACGATGATCTTCTTGACGCCCGCGACCAAATCCATCGCGCCGCCCATGCTGCCACTCCCGCGGCCCGGCCGCATCCAGTTCGCAAGGTCGCCCC
>SXHP01000186.1 GCA_005773165.1 Sphingomonadales bacterium
CCCGGCGCGGCGCGCGCCGGGCTCGGCCCCGATCTGCCGCCGCTGTTCGCCAACGACGAGACGCTCGCCGCCGATCTGCGGGTGGCGGCGGAGCGAGAGGCCGACCCGCTCTGGCGGATGCCGCTGTGGCACGGTTATGACGAGCTCCTCAAGAGCGACGTCGCCGACCTGCTCAACGCCCCCGACGGCGGCTACGCCGGCGCGATCACCGCGGCGTTGTTCCTGCGCCGCTTCGTGCCCGCGGAAATCGCCTGGGCGCACCTCGACGTCTTCGCCTGGCGACCCGCGGCCAAACCCGGACGCCCGAAAGGCGGCGACGCGTTCGGGCTGCGCGCCGCGTTCGCGATGTTGCAGGCGCGCTACGCGTAGCAACAATTAGGCGAGGACGAGAGCACTCCTCCCCCAGAGGGGGAGGGGAACCGCCGCGAAGCGGTGGTGGAGGGGGTTGTCCGCGAGCGAACCGCCTGTGGCGAGCCCCCTCCACCAGCTTCGCTGGTCCCCCTCCCCCTTCGAGGGAGGATTGCCGAGGGCTACAACCCCGCCGCCGCCTCGATGATCGGCACGAACTTCGCCGCGGTCAGGCTCGCGCCCCCGACCAGCGCCCCGTCGACGTTCGCGGTCCCAAGGATCGCCGCGGCGTTGCCGCCGGTCACCGACCCGCCGTAAAGGATGCGGACGCCGTCCGCCGCGTCCCCGATCAGCATCCGCAGCTTAGCCCGGGCGATCGCGTGGATCGCCGCGATCTCGTCCAACGTCGGCGTCCGCCCCGTCCCGATCGCCCAGCGCGGTTCATAGGCGAGCGTGAACCAGCTGCCGTCCGCATTGTCGGGCACCGACTTCTCGATCTGCGCCTGCACCACGCGCTCCGCGCGGTCGGCGTTGCGCTCGGCCTCGGTCTCGCCGCAGCAGGAGATGACGTGGAGCCCCGCGCGCCGCGCCGCCGCGGCCTTGGCCCAGGCGTCGTGGCTCGTCTCGCCTTGGTCCGCGCGGCGTTCCGAATGGCCGACGATCGCGAAGCGCGCGCCCGCCTCGCGCACCATCGCCGCCGAAACGCAGCCGGTATGCGCGCCGCTATCGGCTTCGTGGACGTCCTCCGCCCCGATCAACAGCGAGGGCGTGCGCTCGGCGGCGGGCGCGATCAACGTGAAGGGCACCGCCACCGCCACGTCGACCCCCGGGGCCGCAGCAGCCGCCGCCGCGATCGCTTCCAACTCGGCCAGGCTGCTCCGCGACCCGTGCATCTTCCAGTTTCCCGCCACCAACTTGCGTCGCATCACCGCTCCTGTCTCAATCCACTACGCCCTAGCCGCGCGCAGCCGCGGCTTGAAGCCCGAACCCGCCGCCCCTAAAGCCGACACGTCCCGTCCATCACCGATCGCGCGTCCATGCTCAGCTTCTTCCGCCGTCTCACCAAATCGAAGATCGGCGGTGTCGTCGCCTTTTTCATCCTGGGCATCATCGCGCTCGCCTTCGCGGCCAGCGACATCACCGGGGTCAGCAGCGGCGGCGGCGTCGGGCTGAGCGGCGGCGACGTCGCGACCGTCGGCGACGCCAAGGTGACGATCGCCGATCTGAAGGCGCGCGCGCAGAGCGCGGTGGAGGCCGGACGCCAGCAGCAGCCGACGCTCGACATCGCTCAGTTCGTCGCCCAGGGCGGGCTGGAGGGCACCCTCGAGCGCGAGATCGGCGGTCTGGCGCTCCAGCAGTTCGGGCTCGCGCACGGCATGGCGGTCAGCAAGCGTTCGGTCGACGGCCTGCTCGCCGGCATCCCAGCGCTCCAGGGTCCCAACGGCAAGTTCGATCCCGCCATCTACCAGCGCATACTCGCCGAACGCCGCCTGACCGACGCGCAGGTGCGCAGCGACATCGCGCGCGACACGATCGCGCAGGGGCTGATCGCGCCGACGCAGGGCGCATCGCAGATCCCGGCGGGCGTCGCGCTCCCCTATGCGTCCCTGCTGCTGGAGCGCCGCGCCGGGCAGATCGCGTTCGTTCCGGCGAGCGCGATGAACACCGGCCCCGCCCCGACCGACGCCGAGCTGCAGACATGGTACCGCCGCAACGTCGCGCGCTACACGCTGCCCGAGCGCCGCGTCGTCCGCTACGCGCTGGTCACGCCCGCCTCGATCGACGCCAAGCCGTCGGAGGCGGAGATCGCCGCCGCTTATGCCGCGGATCGCGCCAAATACGCGCCCAGCGAACGCCGCACGATCGCTCAGGTCGTCGTCGCCGATCAGGCGGGCGCCGCCGCGCTGGCGGCCAAGGTGCGCGGGGGCGCGGACATCGCCGCCGCGGCGCGTGCGATCGGGCTCGAAGCATCCAGCCAAACAAACGTGGACAAGGCGACCTATGCTCGCGCCGCATCCCCCGCGCTCGCCGACGCGGTCTTCGCCGCCGCGCAAGGAACGGTCGTCGGGCCGGTGCGCGGCCCGCTCGGCTGGACCGTCGCCAGGGTCAGCGCGGTCGAACAGGTCGCGGGCCGCACGCTGGCGCAGGCGCGCGAAGAGATCGTCGCCGCGCTCACCACGCGCAAGACGACCGAGGGTCTCGCCGATATCCAGAACGCGATCGATGGCGCGCTGGCCGAGAATTCGACCTTCGACGAAGTCGCCGCCGATCGCAAGTTGAGCCCCCGCACCACCCCCGCGCTGCTCGCCGACGGAACCGATCCGCTCAACCCCGCCCCCGCCGATCCGGCGCTCGCGCCGCTCGTCGCCGCCGCGTTCCAGATCCAGGACGGCGACCCGCCCTCGCTCGTATCGACGGGGCAGGACGGCAGCTTCGCGATCGTCGCGCTCGGCCGCGTCGTTCCGTCCGCGCCGCGCCCGCTGGCGGAGGTGCGCGCCGCCGTCGCCCGCGATCTTGCCGCGGACCGCGCCCGCCAGGCCGCGCGCCGCGTCGCCAACCAGATCCTCGCCAAGGTCAACGGCGGCGCCCCGCTCGCCCGCGCCGTCGCGGGCCCCGGCGCGACGATTCAGCAGGTCGAGAGTTCGCGCGCCGAGCTGTCGCGCAATCCCCGCGGCGCGCCGCCGCCGCTCGCGCTGATGTTCTCCATGCCGCAGAACACCGCCAAGACGCTGGAGGCGCCGAACAACGGCGGCTGGTACGTCGTCCGTCTCGACCGCATCCAGTCGGGCGACGCGCGCGGCAACCCCGCGATCCTGCAGGCGGCCCGCGCGGAGATCGGTCGCGCGGTGGGCAACGAATATGTCCAGCAATTCGCCCGCGCCGCGCGCAACGCGGTGGGCGTCCGCACCGACGCGGGCGCGCTGGCGCAGGTCCGCCGCGACCTGCTCGGCCAGTCGGGCAATTGATCGAGGGCCGGACGGAGGCGCTTGCGGCGCTGGCGCACGGCCGTCCCGGCTTCGTCTGGCGGCGTCAGGTCGCCGACACGGAGACCCCGGTCGCCGCCGCGCTCAAGTTGATCGAGCCCGGCCGCGGCGACTTCCTGCTCGAATCGGTCGAGGGCGGCGCGACGCGCGGGCGCCACAGCCTGATCGGCCTCGCCCCCGATCTCGTCTTCCGCGCGCACGGCCCCCGCGCCGAGATCAACCGCCGCTGGCGCGACGACCGCGCGTCCTTTGTCGAGGAATCGCGCCCGACTCTCGACGCGCTGCGCGCCCTCGTCGCCGAGTGTCGCGCCGACGTGCCATCCGAACTCCCCCGCGCGCTCGCCTGCCTCGTCGGCTATTTCGCTTATGAGACGATCGGGCTGGTCGAGACGCTCGCGATCCCCGCCGCCGATCCGCTGGCGCTGCCCGACATGATCTTCGTGCGGCCCAGCGTCGTCCTCGTCTTCGATCGCCTGGCCGACGCGCTGTACCTTGTCGCCCCGGTCTGGCCCGGCGGCGATCCGGAGACGTCGGTCCTCGCCGCCGAGGAGCGGCTCGACGCCACCGCCGCCCGCGTGGCCACGACGCCGCTCCCCCCGCCGGTCCGCGCGCAAGCGGTCGCGCCCGTTTACACCCCCGCCGTCGCGCCCGAGCGCTATGAAGCGATGGTCGACCGCGCCAAGGATTACATCCGCGCGGGTGACATCTTTCAGGTCGTCCTCGCCCAGCGCTTCTCTGCGCCCTTCCCGCTGCCGCCGTTCGAGCTCTACCGCTCGCTCCGCCGGATCAACCCGTCACCCTTCCTCTACCATCTCGACCTGCCCGGCTTCGCGCTGATCGGCTCGAGCCCCGAAATCCTGGTCCGCGTCCGCGACGGCGACGTGACGATCCGCCCGATCGCGGGCACCCGGCCGCGCGGCGAGACCGCGGCCGAGGACGACGCCAACCGCCTCAGCCTGCTCGCCGACCCGAAGGAGCGCGCGGAGCACCTCATGCTGCTCGATCTCGGCCGCATCGACGTCGGCCGCGCGGCTGCGCCCGGCAGCGTCCGGGTGACCGACAGCTACGCGGTCGAACTCTACAGCCACGTCATGCACATCGTGTCGAACGTGGTCGGCACGCTCTCGCCCGATCGCGACGCGCTGGATGCGCTGTTCGCAGGGTTTCCGGCCGGCACCGTAAGCGGCGCGCCCAAGGTCCGCGCCTGCCAGATCATCGCCGAGCTGGAGCCCGAGAAGCGCGGCGCCTATGCGGGCGGAGTCGGGTATTTCTCCCCCGATGGGTCGATGGACTCGTGCATCGTGCTCCGCACCGCCGTGGTCAAGGACGGCATGATCCACGCCCAGGCGGGCGCAGGGATCGTCGCCGACAGCGTCCCCGCCTACGAGCAGCGCGAGTGCGAGGCCAAAGCCGGAGCGATCCTGGCAGCGGCGCGCGAAGCGGTCGCACGGGCGTCCGCCTCCGGCTACGGGCAATAACCCCGGCTACTCGGCTGGGATCGTGATCGGCGCGTCCTCGCCGCCCGGCACCGATTCTGCCGCCCGCGCATTCGCCCGCTTTTCCGCGGCATAAGCCCGGTTCCACGCCAGCGCGCACCCGGTCTGCCCGCCCGTCCCGACCGGCGAACACGTGTCGGGCAGCCCGCCTGCTACCCGCCCGACCTGATCGGCGTAAGCGGTGCGGTTCACCCAGGATTGGTTCGCCGCGCTCGGCTCGGTCCGGCGCAGCGCCTGGGGAATCCGGTACGGCTCGATGATCGTCGTGCAGACGACCACCTCGTCGCCGACCGCCTTGGGACATTCCTGCCCCCGCTGGATGGTGACGCTGCGGATCCGCTGCGGCGGCGTCCCCGCGGCGGTGTCCGCCTGCTGGGCGGCCAGGGGAGCCGCCGGAGCCGCCAGCAGCACCGCGAGCATCGGAATACGCATCACCTGAACTCCTCTGGTCATTGCAACGAAGCGTCTGGGGCTTCGATCCGTCATGTCGCCGCACTGTGTCCGCTTCGCGGCCACACGACAAGCCGTTGCGCCCCCGCCTGCACCGGCTATGAGGCGCTGCGATGATTTTGGTGATCGACAATTACGACAGCGTCACCTGGAACCTCGTCCATTATCTGATGGAGCTGGGCGCCCGGGTCGAGGTCGTGCGCAACGACGCGATCTCCGCGGGTCAGGCGCTGTCCTCG
This sequence comes from Sphingomonadales bacterium, assembly GCA_005773165.1. Lineage (GTDB taxonomy): Bacteria > Pseudomonadota > Alphaproteobacteria > Sphingomonadales > Sphingomonadaceae > Sphingomonas. The sequence goes on from SXHP01000186.1 coordinate 5,518, forward strand.
GGCGCGAGCGCGTTCCTGATCTCCCCCGGCCCCTGCACCCCCAGCGAAGCGGGCGTCTCGCTCGATCTCGTCGCCGCCTGCGCCGAAGCCGCCAGGCCGCTGCTCGGCGTCTGCCTCGGCCACCAGGCGATCGGCCAGCATTTCGGCGGCAAGGTGGAGCGCGGCGGCCTGATGCACGGCAAGACCTCCGCGATGATCCACGACGGCACCGGCCTGTTCGACGGCCTGCCGAGCCCGTTCACCGCCACCCGCTACCACTCGCTGGTCGTCAACGACGTGCCAGCGAGCCTCCGCGTCAACGCCCGCACCGAGGACGGCCTCGTCATGGGCGTCGCGCACAACTCGCTTCCCATCCACGGCGTCCAGTTCCACCCGGAAAGCATCGCCACCGAACACGGCCACGCCATGCTCGCGAACTTCCTCCGGATCGCCGGGCTGACGGTGCGAGAGCGCGCGTGACCACCCTCGCCCTTCTCCCCGACACGTCCTCACCGCTGTCGCACGAGAGCGCCGCCCAGGCGTTCGCCGACATTCTCGACGGCCTCGCCCCCGACGACGCGATCGCGCGCTTCCTCATCGGCCTCACCGAACGGGGCGAGACCTCGATCGAGATCGCCGAAGCCGCCCGCGCGCTGCGCCGTCGCCTGCTCCCGATCACCGCCCCGCCTGGCGCGATCGACGTCTGCGGCACCGGCGGCGACGGGCACCACACGCTCAACGTCTCCACCGCGGTCGCGCTGGTCGTCGCGGCGGCGGGCGTGCTGGTCGCCAAGCACGGCAACCGCGCCGCCTCCAGCAAGGCGGGGGCCGCCGACACGCTTGAAGCGCTTGGCCTCGACATGGCCCGAGCCGGTGCGCTCGCGGAGCAGAGCCTCGCCGACATCGGAATCGCCTTCCTGTTCGCCGCCAACCACCATCCCGCGATGGCGCGGATCACCCCGATCCGCAAACGCATCGGCCGCCGCACGATCTTCAATCTGATGGGCCCGCTCGCCAATCCAGCGGGCGTCACCCGCCAGCTCATCGGGATCGCGCGACCGGATTACGCCACCCTCTACGCCGAAGCGCTGCTCCAGCTCGGCACCGAGGCCGCGCTCGTCGTCTCGGGCGAGGAAGGCGTCGACGAGCTCTCCGGCGCGGGCCCCAGCGTCGCCGTCTCCGTCGGCGCGGTCTGCTTGCCCTCCACGATCACGCCGGAGGACGCAGGCCTCCCCCGCCACCCGATCAGCGCCATCCGCGGCGGCGACGCCCGCGAGAACGCCGCCGCCCTCCGCCATCTCTTGCAAGGCGCGCAGGGCGCGTACCGCGACGCCGTCCTCCTCAACGCCGCCGCCGCACTCGTCATCGCAGGCCGAGCCTCGGTATTGCCAGAGGGCGTCAGCATCGCTGCCGAAGCGCTTGATTCAGGGAACGCAAACGCGCTCCTCGACCGCTGGATCGCCTACGCATGACGATGCTCGACCGCATCCTCGAGACCAAGCGCGCCGAGGTCGCCGAACGCCGCCGCACCGTCTCCACCGCCGACCTCGGCGCGCAGGCGCTCACCCGCACGCCCCCGCGCGGCTTCCGCGCCGCGTTGGAAGCCAGGCCCGGTTACGCGCTGATTGCCGAGATCAAGACGGCCAGCCCCTCCACGGGCCTGATCCGCCCCAATTTCGATCCCGCCGCGCACGCCCGCGCCTATCCCGCGGGCGGCGCGGCCTGCCTCTCGGTCCTCACTGACGCGCCTTATTTTCAGGGCTCCACGGATTATCTGATCGCCGCCCGCGCCGCCTGCGCCTTGCCCGTCCTTCGCAAGGACTTCACGGTCGATCCGTGGCAATGCCTTGAAGCACGCGCGATGGGCGCGGATGCTATCCTGATCATCGTCGCGGCGCTCGACGACGCCCAGATGGCGGAGATCGAGGTCGCCGCGCTGGAGCTCGGCATGGACGTCCTCGTCGAAGTCCATGACGAAGCCGAACTCGACCGCGCGTTCGCGCTCAGGTCGCGCCTGATCGGCGTCAACAACCGAAATCTGAAAGACTTCACCGTCGATTTTCAGCGGACCTACGAACTCGTCGGCCGCGCGCCCGAGGGCTGCACCTTCGTCGCGGAGAGCGGTCTCACCACCCGCGCCGACCTCGACGCCATGGCCGAACACGGCGTCCGCTGCTTCCTTATCGGCGAAGCGCTGATGCGCCAGACTGATGTCGAAGCCGCGACGCGAGCGCTGGTCGGGTGACCGGCCTCACCCACCTCGACCAAAGCGGCGCAGCCCGCATGGTCGACGTCGGTGGCAAACCGGAAACCTCGCGCGAAGCCGTCGCCACCGGCCGCATCACCATGTCCCCGGAGGCGCTCGCGCTCGTCCAGGACGCGAGCACGAGGAAAGGCGACGTCCTCGCCGCCGCCCGCATCGCCGGCATCATGGCCGCCAAGCGCACCGCCGACCTCATCCCGCTGTGCCACCCCCTCCCCCTCACCCGCGTCGGCATCGACCTGTTCGCCGACGACACCGGCATCACGGTCACCGCCACCTGCGCCACCACGGCGCGCACCGGCGTCGAAATGGAAGCCCTCACCGCCGCGACGGTCGCGCTGCTGACGCTGTACGACATGGTGAAAGCGGTCGATAAGACCATGACGATCGACGGCGTGCGGGTGATCGCCAAATTGGGCGGCAAGTCGGGCGATTGGACGGACAGCGCGTCGCACTGGCACACGGCGCAGAGCTGACATGCTGATGCCGAAGCTCGACATGGTTCGATGACCCTTATTCCCGTCGCTGACGCGCAATCGCGTCTGTTCATCCTGACACCCCCTCTACCGTGCGAGAACGCCCCCCTCCGCCAGGCCGCAGGCCGCTGGGCGGCCGCCGACGTCCTCGCCGCGCGCACCCAGCCCGCGGCGGACCTCTCCGCGATGGACGGCTACGCCATCCGTTTCATCGACCTGCCCGGTCCGTGGCGCGTCGTCGGGGAAAGCGCGGCAGGGCGGTCCTTCGCAGGCACGGTCGGCCCCTCCGAAGCCGCGCGCATCTTCACCGGCGCGGCGATGCCCGAAGGCGCCGATACCGTGCTCATCCAGGAGGAGGCCGCCCGGAACGGCGACGCCCTCACCCTCACCGGCGAAGGTCCCGCCTATGTCGGCCGCAACACCCGCGCGTGCGGGCTCGACTTCCACGAAGGCGATCGCCTGATCGAAGCGGGTCAGCGCCTCACCCCGGCGCGCATCGCGGTCGCCGCGACCGGAGGACTCGCCAACCTGCCCGTCCGCCGCCGCGGCCGCGTCGCCATCGTCGCAACCGGGGACGAGCTCGTGCCGCCGGGCGCTCCCCTCACCGGCGCGCAGCTCCCCGAATCCAATGGCGCGATGCTCGCCGCGATGCTCGCCGATCTGCCCGTCGACGTCATCGATCTCGGCATCCTCCCCGACCGCCTCGACGCGCTCACTGCCGCCTTCGTTAGCGTCGAATGCGACCTCCTCGTCACCACCGGCGGCGCGTCGGTCGGGGATCACGACCTCGTCCAGCCCGCGCTGAAGGGCGCCGGGGGCGTGATCGACTTCTGGCGGATCGCGCTGCGGCCGGGCAAGCCGATGATGGCCGGGCGGCTCAACGGCGCCACCGTCCTCGGCCTACCCGGCAATCCGGTGTCGGCCTTCGTCACCGCCATCCTGTTCGTCCGCCCGGTGATCGCGCACCTGTGCGGCGCAGCCGATCCGCTCCCCCAGACGAGCACCATCATCCTCGGCGAAGACCTTCCCGCCAACGGGCCGCGCACCGATTACCTCCGCGCCGCCGTCCGCGACGGACGCGCCCATGCCGCCGCGATTCAGGACAGTTCGATGCTCCTCACGCTCGCCCGCGCGACGTGCCTGATCGTCCGCCCCGCGCATGCACTGGCGGCTCGGGCGGGCGACTCGGCGGAAATCCTCACCCTCTCTTGACGACTGCAAAGCCGTTCCGTAGAAGTTCCGCGTCTGTTCCCGGACCGGAGGTCAGCCATGCTCACCCGCAAGCAGCACGAACTCGTCTGCTTCATCAACGATCGCCTCGCCGAGACGGGGGTGTCGCCCTCGTTCGAGGAGATGAAGGACGCGCTTGATCTCAAGTCCAAGTCGGGCGTCCACCGCCTGATCAGCGCGCTGGAGGAGCGGCAGTTCATCCGCCGCCTGCCCTACCGCGCCCGCGCGCTGGAGGTGCTGCGCATGCCCGAGCGCGGCGCACCCAAGGCAATCGCGACGGCCGAGAATAGTTCCGACTCGCGGCAACTTCGGCAACTTCGCGACGTGTCGCTGCCACAGCCCGCCAACGACGTTGTCGAGATCCCGCTGCACGGCCGCATCGCCGCGGGCATGCCGATCGAGGCGTTCGAGGATTCGGCGATGCTCGCGGTCCCCGCCGCGCTGCTTGGGCAGGGCGAGCATTACGCGCTCGAGGTCGCGGGCGATTCGATGGTGGAGGCGGGCATCCTCGACGGCGATTTCGCGCTCGTCCGCCGCACCGATGTCGCGCGCGACGGCGAGATCGTCGTGGCGCTGATCGAGGAATCGGAGGCGACGCTCAAATACTTCCGTCGCGAAGGCGCGATGGTCCGCCTCGATCCCGCCAACCGCGCCTACGATCCCCAGCGCTACGCCCCCAGGCAGGTGCGGATTCAGGGTAAGCTTTCCGGTATCCTCCGTCGCTATCCGTAACCGCGGTCAGCGGCGGCGCCCGCCACGGATGGCGGTCGGCCGGGTCGAGGACGGTGACGATCCGTCCGCGGAGCAAGCTGATCGCGACGCCACCGCTCTTCGACAGCGTTGATCGGTCGAGCCGCAGCCACCGCGGCTGGCAACGCCGCGGCAGCACCCGCTCGCTGACGACGATGTCCGCGGTGCGGCACGCCGCAATCAGCTCGGCGGCCGGAACCAGATACGCGCTCCGCGTCGCCAGGACCCGCCGCTTCTCGCCCCCGGCGACCACATCGACCCCGCACAGGTCGCGACTGCACGCGGCGTCCGCCTGCTCGGTGAGCAGCAGCGGCTCGCCGTCGAACCCGGCATTCGCCGCCAGCGTGTCGCGGACGTAATCGCCCGCCCGATCGCGCAACACCGCGACACCTCTTGCAGTCCGCACCGCGACATGCCGCCCGTCGCCCGTCACCAGCACGTCGGGCGCAGGCGTCACGGCCGCCCAGATGATCCCTGCGGCGAGCGGCGCGACCCCCAGCCGCCGCCACCGCGTCCGCCACAGCGCGATCCACAACCCGCCCCCGATCGTCAGCGCATAAGCCCCCTCCGGCATCGCGGGCAGCGCCGCGACCGATCCGGGCGCCGCCGCCACCGCATGCGCCAGCCGCAGCAAGCCGCCGAGCGCCCGCTCGACCACCCACCACACCGGCGCGCCGAGCCCCGCCCCGTCAAGCACCAGCGCCAAGGCCTCCAACGGCATCACCACGAAGGTCGTCAGCGGGATCGCAATCATGTTTGCGACCGCCCCGTACAGCCCCGCCTTGTGGAAATGGTACACCGCGATCGGCATCAGCGCCGCCTCGACCAGCAGCCCCGTCGCGAGCAGCGACAGCACGCCCCGCCCGAACCGCCGCGCCCGCCCTTCCTCATGCGGCCCGAAGAACGCCGCGACTCGCGGATGCTCATGGAACGCGACGATCGCGGTGATCGCCGCGAAGGACAGCTGGAAGCTCGGCCCGGCCAGCGCCTCGGGCCATACCAGCAGCACGATCGTCGCCCCCGCCGCGACCAGCCGCAGCGTCACCGCCTGCCGCCCGAGCGCCAGAGCCGCGAGCACCAGCAGCGCTGCGACGCACGACCGGATCGTCGGCACCTGCGCGCCGGTCAGTAACGTGTACCCGATCGCCGCCAGCGCGCCCGCCGCCGCTGCGACCAACGGCAGCCGCACATGCAGCGCCAGCCAGGGACTGAGCGCCAGCAGCCGCAGCACGACCAGCATCGTCGCCGCCACCGCCGCGGTGATGTGCAGCCCGCTCACCGACAGCAGGTGCGCCAGCCCTGCGCGGCGCATCGCTTCGGCGTCCTCCTCGCCGATCGCGCCGACGTCGCCCGTCGCCAGCGCCGCCGCGATCCCGCCCGCGCTTCCCTCGACCCGCGCGGTGATATGCCGGGTCAATCGCCCGCGCAGCCCTTCGCCCCCGCCTGCGCCGGAGAGGATGGTCACCGGCGCGAACCCCCGCCCGATCGCGCCGATTCCGTCGAACCAGGCGACCCGCGCGTAATCGTAAGCCCCCGGCACCGCCGCGGCGGGCGGCGGCATCAGTCGCGCGCGCAGCCGCACCGTCGCGCCTTCCGCCAGGCCCGTCGGCACGTCCGCCTGCTGCAGGTTCACCCGCAGCCGTGTCGGCAGGTCGACCGCCCCGCGCGCGCCCTCGCCTGCGCCGACATCCTCCAGCGTCAACCGCACCAGCTCGCGCGCCGCCAGCGGCTCGACGCGCACCACCAGCCCCGCAAAGGTCGCCACGACCGGCCGGGCAAGCACCGGCGCCGCCACCCGCTCGGCCCGCCACCAAACCAGCCCCAGCCCGACCGCCGCGGCCAGACCGCCGACCGCGATCGCCCGCCAGGCGCGTCCGCCGCGCCCCAGCGCCAGACCGGCGGTCCCGATCGCCAGGAACACCAGCCCGCACGCCGCCCACCCCCGCGAGTCGGGGAGCAGGAACCAGCACGCCACGCCGAGTCCGAGCATGACCGGCAGCCACAACGGCAGCTGGTCGCGCTCCGCCTCCAGCCAGCGCTCCACCGTCTCGCCGATGCGGGTCCCCGCGTCGAATTGTCGCCACGCGGGGTAGCTGCTAGGGGCGGCGGCGGCCGTGTCGGTCATCTGGCTCCAAACACTGGAAGGACGCGCGCTTGAGCGCAAGCAAGGATCAGAAGGCGGCTCCCGCCGGGGGAGTCGTGACGCGCTTCGCGCCCTCGCCCACCGGGTTTCTCCCCATCGGCGGCGCGCGCACCGCGCTCTTCAACCTCCTCTTCGCGCGTCATCACGGCGGCCGGTTCCTGCTCCGCATCGAGGACACCGACCGCGCCCGCTCGACTCAGCCCGCGATCGACGCCATCCTCTCCGGCCTGAAATGGCTCGGCCTAGACTGGGACGGCGACGCGGTGTTCCAGTTCGAACGCGCCGCCCGCCACGCCGAGGTCGCGCAGCAGATGGTCGAGAGCGGCCACGCCTATCGCTGCTGGATGACCACCGAGGAGATCGCCGCCCAGCGCGAGGCCGCGCAGGCCGCCAAGCAGCCCTTGCGCATCCGCAGCACGTGGCGCGACCACACCGATGGCGACCCCGCCCAGCCGTACGTCGTCCGCCTCCGCGCGCCGCAGGACGGCGAAACGACGATCGACGATCAGGTCCAAGGGCCTGTGACCGTCCGCAACGCCGAGCTCGACGACCTCGTCCTGCTTCGCTCCGACGGCACGCCG
>SXHP01000187.1 GCA_005773165.1 Sphingomonadales bacterium
CGTGCAGGTCGGCGAGCTCGCCCTCCAGATCGACGTGGTAATGCGTGTTGCCGCCGATGTTGCGTGTGCCGCCCGAGCCCGCGCCGACGTCGTGGAGCGCGTCCTCCATCGCCGCGATCACCTTGGGGTGCTGACCCATCGCGAGATAGTCGTTGGAGCACCAGACGGTGATCGGCTTCGGCCCGTTATGCCCCGCGAAGCAGCGCGCGTTGGGATAGGCGCCCTTGTTGCGCAGGATGTCGATGAACACGCGGTAGCGGCCTTCGGCGTGGAGCCGGTCGATCGCCTGGGTGAAGACGCGCCCGTAATCGACCCGGCTGGGGTCGACGTTCCGTGCCTCGATGCCGTCGATGGTCATGGAACCGCGGCTTAGCGCCTTTTCCCCGCGCTTTCCAGCGTCGCGCACGCAGAATCAGTCGCCCAGAATGGCGTCGATCTTCTCGGCGAGTTCGATGTCGCGTCCCGAAAGCCCGCCCGCGTCATGCGTCGTCAGCAGGATCTCCACGCGATTCCAGACATTGGTCCATTCGGGATGATGGTTCGCCTTTTCCGCAAGGATTGCGACCTGCGCCATGAAGCCGAACGCTTCGGCGAAGTCGGTGAAGACGATCTGCCGCGTGATCGCGTCGCGCCCCTCGTCGTAATCCCAGTCGGGCAGGCCGTCGAGCGCCTCGGCGCGCTCGGCCTCGCTCAGCGCTTCGATCATGCTTGTCGTCCTCCTGCGGGGAGAGGTATGGCGGGCGTCGTGACCGGGCAAGCGAATATGGGAGCCGCTCCCGATGCCGAGGCGATCGAGCGCGTCGCGCGTGCGACCCTCGCCCGGCTGCCCGCCGCGTTCGCCGCGCATCTCGGCGACGTCGTGCTGATCGTTGAGGAGGAGGCGGACGACGAGACGCTGGCCGCGGTCGGGCTGGAGCACCCGCTCGACCTGACCGGCGTGTACCACGGGCGGCCGCTGGGCGAGAAGTCGTCGATGGACTCGGGCGCGCTGCCCGACCGCATCCACCTGTATCGCCAGGCGATCCTCGCCGAGTGGGTCGAGACGGGGGTGCGGCTGGACGATCTCGTCGCGCATGTCGTGATCCACGAGGTCGGCCATCATTTCGGGCTGTCCGACGCCGACATGCACGCGCTGGAAGACGCCGCCGCTTGACCTGCTTGGCGCTCGAGCGCGTCGCCTGCGTGCGCGGCGGGCGATTGCTGTTCGAGAACCTGTCGCTGACGCTGGCGCCCGGCGCCGCGGCGCTGGTGACGGGCCCCAACGGCGCGGGCAAATCGAGCCTGCTGCGGATCGCCGCAGGGCTGCTCCGGCCTGCGGAGGGCCGAGTCGAGGCGGCGCGCGTCGCGCTCGCCGACGGCCGCGCCGCGCTCGATCCCGAACTGCCGCTTGCGCGCGCGCTGGCGTTCTGGGGAGCGGCGGATGCCGCGGTGCTCGACGACTTCGGGCTGACCCCGCTCCTGACCATACCGGTGCGGCTGCTGTCGACGGGCCAGCGCCAGCGCGCCGCGCTCGCGCGGGTGGCGGCGGACGACTCGCCGTTGTGGCTGCTCGACGAGCCCGCCAACGGGCTGGACGCCGCGGCGACGGCGGTGCTGGAGCGGCGCATCGCGCGCCATCGCGCAAGCGGCGGCGCGGTGATGCTCGCGACCCATATCGCTGTCGCGCTGCCCGACGCCGCGCGGATCGGCCTGTGACCTTCGCCCGCCTCGTCGCGCGCGACCTGCGCCGCGCCTGGGCGAGTGGGGGCGTCGTCGCGCCGGTGATCTTCTTTCTGCTCGTCGCGACCCTGTTCCCCTTTGCGGTGGGTCCGGACCGCGCCTTGCTCGCGCGCGTCGGCGGGGGCGTGGTCTGGACCGCGGCGCTGCTCGCGGCGCTGCTCCCGGTCGAGCGGCTGGTCGCGCCCGATATGGAGGCGGGCGTGATCGACCAGTTGCGGCTGCGCGGCGTCGCCGAGCCCGTCGTCGCGGCGGCGAAGATCGTCGCGCATTGGCTCAGCTTCGCGCCGTCGCTGATGGCCGCGGCGATAATCGCGGCGGGACTGCTGGGGCTCCCGGCGGAGGTCCTGGCGACGGTCGAATGGGGGCTGCTGATCGGCACGCCCGGGCTCGCCGCGCTGGCGGTGGCGACCGCCGCGCTGACCGCCAGCTTGCGCGGCGGCGGCGCGGTGGCGGGGCTGGTGATGCTGCCGCTGGGCGTGCCGCTGCTGATCTTCGGTGCGGGCGCAGGGGATCAGGGCCTGGGCGCGTTCAAGCTGCTCGCCGCGGTGTCGCTGTTCTACGTCGCGGGCGCGCCGTTCGTTGCGGGCGCGGCGATGCGGATGGCGCGCGACTAGAGAAGAGGGACTAGGGGGAGGGCGACCGCAGCCGCCCTCCCTCCACGCTTACTTCTCGCCGTTGTCCTTGACGCCGACGACGGGAACGTCGACCGATTCCTTCTCGGTCGTCACCTTGGGTACGTCGATCTCGGTCTTCTTGGTGCCGACGACGACTTCCTTCGAATCGACGTCGACCGACGGCAGCGCGCCGCCCTTGGCGCTCACGTCGACGTCGGGCAGCGCGCCTTCCTTCACGTCCGCGCTCCAGAAGCCGGTGAGGAACAGCAGCGCGACGATCAGCAGGGCAAGCCCCAAGATGATCGCGATGATCTTGCCGGCGCCGCCGCGGCGCTCGACCCGGACGCCGTCGTCCGTACGGTAATCAGCCATGGGTACTCTCCCTGTTACACGAGAGTCGATAAACCCGATCGGCGTCGATTGTTCCGCGGGCGTAACCGGCGGGGCGTCACCGCCGCCAGCGCGCCCAGATCGCGGTGGGCAGCACCAGCCCGCGCGCTTCCTCGCGTACGCCGAGTTCTCCGGCCTCGACCGTGCCGGGGAGGTCCGCAAAGGCCTGGGCGAGCATTTCGCCGATCGCGAGCGCGCTCATCCGCACCGCATAGACGGTGAGGAACAGGAAGCGCGACTCCGCGTCGAGCAGGCGGCGGCAGTCTGCGATCATCGCGGGCAGATCCTCCTCCAGCCGCCAGACCTCGCCGTCGGGGCCGCGGCCGTATTTGGGCGGATCGAGCAGGATGCCGTCGTACCGGCGCGCGCGGCGCACCTCGCGGCTGACGAACTTGCGCGCGTCCTCGACGATCCAGCGGACCGGCGCTTCGGTGAGACCGGAAAGGCGGGCGTTGGCGCGCGCGGCCTCGACCGACTTCTTGGAGGCGTCGACGTGAACCATCCGCGCGCCTTTCGAGGCCATCGCCAGCGTGCCGACGCCGGTGTAGCCGAACAGGTTCATGCACTCCGGCGCGTCTACCCCGGCGACCTGTTCGCGCATCCACGTCCACACCGGGGCCATGTCGGGAAAGAAGCCGAGGTGGCGGAACGGCGTGGTCTGCGCGGTGAAGCGGACGCCGTCCCAGGTGAGCGGCCAGCCTTCGCGCGGAGTCGGCTCGGCGAAACGCCACTGCCCGCCGCCGTCCTCGTCCGCGCCGGGGACGAACTCGGCGGTCGCGCGCCAGTCCGGCTTGGCGGGAGCCCACAAGGCTTGCGGCTCGGGGCGGATGAAGCGGAACCGGCCGTAGCGTTCGAGCTTGCGGCCGTGGCCCGAGTCGACCAGGCCGTAATCCGCCCAGGGTTCGCCGACGAGCGTGTCGAGTTTCATGCCGACGGGTGGGCGTGCTCGCCGATGTACGCGGTCACCGCCTCGAACGTCGCCGGCAGCGTCACGCAGCGTTCCTCACGATCGAACAGGTCGCCCAGCCGCGCGGGCAGCGACGGGCGCACGCCGGTCGCGCGCTCGACCGCGTCGCGGAACTTGGCGGGGTGCGCGGTGGCGAGCGTCACCACGGGCACGCCCGGCTCGAGCTGCGCCCGGCGCGCGGCGGCGAGCGCGATCGCGGTATGCGGGTCGATCACTTCACCTGTCGATTCGCATGCCCAGCGCATCGCGTCGGCCATGTCGTCGGTGTCCACCCGGTCGCTGACGAGCAGCGGCGCGGCGCCCCCGTGCTGCGCGTTGGTGAGCCGCATCGCCCCCGAAGACTCGAACCCCGCCATCTGCGCCCCGAGCGCGGCGCCGTCGCGACCGCCCAGGTCGTGGAGCAGCCGCTCGAAATTGCTCGACACCTGGATGTCCATCGACGGGGTCGGGGTCTGCTGCACCTGCCCCTTGCTGTAATCCCCGCTCGACAGCGCGCGGTGGAGGATGTCGTTGACGTTGGTCGCGACCACCAGCCTTGCGACCGGCAGCCCCATCTTGGCCGCCACGTACCCTGCGAACACGTCGCCGAAATTGCCCGTGGGGACCGAGAAGGCGACCGCGCGCTCGGGCGCGCCGAGGCGGACCGCGGCGTAGAAATAATAGACCACCTGCGCCATCAGCCGCGCCCAGTTGATCGAATTGACCGCCGACAGCGCGAACCGGTCCGCAAAGCTCGGCGCGTTGAACATCGCCTTGACCAGGGCCTGCGCGGTGTCGAAATCGCCGCGGATCGCGATGTTGTGGACGTTGGGGCTGAGCACCGTCGTCATCTGGCGGCGCTGGACGTCCGACACCCGCCCTTCGGGGTGGAGCATGAAGATGTCGATGCCATGCCGCCCCGCCACCGCATCGATCGCCGCCGATCCGGTGTCGCCGCTGGTCGCGCCGACGATGGTCAGCCGCTTGTCCGTGCCGGAGAGGAAGCGCTCGAACAAATGCCCGAGCAGCTGGAGCGCGACGTCCTTGAACGCGAGCGTCGGTCCGTGGAACAGCTCCAGCAGCCAATGATCATGGTCGAGCTGGACCAGCGGGGTGACCGCGACATGCGAGAAGCGCGCATAAGCGGCGTCGCACAAGCCCCGCAGCTCGTCCGCGGTCAGCACCCCAGCGACGAACGGCGTCATCACCGCGACCGCGGTGTCGACATAGGACAGCCCCGCCAGCCGGGCGATCTCGTCGCGCGAGAGCGTCGGCCACGCCTCGGGCACGTAGAGCCCGCCGTCCGCGGCGAGCCCGGTCAGGGTGACGGCGCGAAAGTCGAGAACGGGGGCGTTGCCGCGGGTGCTGACGTAGCGCATGGGCGTGCGACTTAGCCGTCGCCCTCCGCTGCGACAAGCGGGCGCTGTCAGGCGCGATCCACCCGCGCGGCATAGCAGCCCTGTCGTGCATAGTGGACGTGAACATAGGCGACACGCTCGTCAGCCAGCATCGCCGGGATCGCCCGTTCGGCGTCGACGCCTTCGCATAGCTCGGCGACGATCATCATGTCGTCGGTGTCAAAGCCGCGGAGCGACAGGGTGCGGGTGCTGAGCGACGCGGGCACTTCGCCCGCGGCGGGCCAGGCCGGCAGGGCCCCCTCGCGGACGTACACCGCGTGCGAGGCGCGGAACGGGGTCGGCGCAGGCTGGTGCTCCCAGTGGACGAGGATCAGCGACTCGCCGACCTCCGCATCCGCCAGGCTCACGCGGCACGGAAAGCCCGTCTTCGTATCGGCCACGACCCGGCGTCCGCCCGCAGCGTGGAGCGCCGTGTCGTCGAGTGCGAACAGCGGCAGAAAGGGTTCGCTGGGCAGGGCGCTGATCCGGAAGGTCATGGGGCTCTCCTCGTGAGCCCGTTTCTTGCCCGGCGGTACGGTCCGGCGCGTCCCGCCGCTTGCGCTCAAACGCGGCGGCGCAGCGCCAGACCGTAGATCACCGCGGCGACGCCTGCGAAGAAGAACCACTGAACCCCGTACGCCAGATGGTTGTTCGGCACCGCCGACAGGTCCGGCCGGGCATTGGCGGCCAGGCCCGGCGGAGGAGCGTCGGCGACCAGCATCAGCGGCGCGGGGGTCGAGTCGAACAGTCCTGCGATGAGCGGGCGTGCGTCCGGCGCATGGCTCAGGTAGCCGGTGACCGCGCCGCCTGCCCATGCGACCTGCGCTTTGGGATCGCGGGTCGTGCCGAGCTGAACCGGCATGGCGGGCCCCGCCGCCGTCCGGCAGTCGGCGATGAGCCGGAACCCCGCCTTGCCCGCGCCGACCTTGCGGATCGCGGTCGGTTCCAGGCACGTCGCGCGCACCCGGCGGAAGAGCAGCGTCTCGTCGGGTGTCGTCGGAAACGGGATCGCAGGCTTCGCCGGATTGGCGGCGAGCTGCTGCAGATACGCTTGCTTCTTCGGCAGACGGTCGAGCAGCTGCCACAGCCCCAACCCGATCATCAAGGCGACGGCGAGCGCCACCACGATCGTCGGCAATACGGGGATGCGCCTCACGTCACGCATCCCCGGGAGCCAAGGTCAACCGCCGTGAACCGGCGCGCCCCAGCCGCCCCAGACATAGACGGTGACGAACAGGAACAGCCAGACGACGTCGAC
>SXHP01000188.1 GCA_005773165.1 Sphingomonadales bacterium
AAGTAACGCTGCGGACAGCGCCGGAAGTCGGCCAGCAGATGGAGGGAGTTGCCGCAGAGGCCATAAATTCGTTCGTCCTGTTCGTTCGTTTCCGGCCAAGCGGTTGGTTCCGCTGGTCTTGGCCATGCACGCCGCGGCGACCCCATGCCGACGCGGCATCCGTCCGGGCGGATGCTGAACGGAGGAGACTGACCGCACGCAAATGCGAAAAGGGCGCGTGGAAGCATGGAGCCTCCCGCGCCGACCTCTGCCGGGCACCTGCCCGCCGGACGGCGTGCGCCTTAGCCGAAGAGGGCGCGGGGAGCAAGACAAGGCGGCGCAGCGCCGCACACGGCGCTCACGCTCGTTCATTTCAGGCTCGGCGAGGGAAGACGCCGCGGCGAATGGCGTGTAGGTCGGGCGCGCGATGATGGGACGCCCCGCGACCTTCCGGCGCTTGAGCCTGGCCGTCAGGACGCCCTGCCTGCTTGTCGCGGCCGCGCTGGCGTGCTCGGGGTGCGGGCGGCGCGCCGACGTCGGCGCGGTTGTCGTCAGCGCGATCGGCGGCGAACCGCGACTCGTCGACGCGAGCCGCCGTCCGGCCGATACCGCCGCCCGGCTGTTCGCCGACTCGACCGCGCAGGGACTCGTCCGCTTCGACGCGGCCGGGCAGATCGAGCCGGGGCTGGCGCAGCGCTGGATCGTCATCGACGATGGGGCCAGCTACATCTTCCGCCTGCGCGAAGCCGAGTGGGCCGATGGATCGTCGGTCACCGCCGAACAGGTCGTCGTCGCGCTCAAGCGCCAGCTCCGCCGCGGCACGCGCAATCCGCTCGCGCCCTTCCTGACCGCGATCGACGAGATCGTCGTGATGACGCCGCAGGTGATCGAGGTCCGCCTGTCGCGTCCCCGCCCCGACCTGCTGAAGCTCTTCGCCCAGCCCGAGATGGCGCTGTTCCGGGAGCGGAGCGCGGGCGGGTCGGGGCCGTTTCGCGTCGCGGTCGCGGGGCGCGCGCCGCTGCTCCGCCCTGTCGCCGATCCCGACCGGGTCGATCCCGACGACGCGCGCGAGCCGCCGCCCGAAGACGACGTCCGCCTGATCGGCGAACGCGCGGCGCGAGCGGTCGCCCGCTTCGCCGCGCGCCGGTCCGATCTGGTCACCGGCGGCAGCTTCGTCGATTGGCCGTTGCTCGACACCGTCCGGATCGCTCCCGCCAACATCCGCGTCGATCCCGCCGCGGGGCTATTCGGGCTGGCGATCGCCGACCGGTCGGGGTTCCTCGGCGACGCCGCCAACCGGCGCGCGGTGGCGCAGGCGATCGACCGCGCCGCGCTGGTCGCCGCGTTGGGGGCGACGTGGGAAGCGGCCGATCACATCCTTCCCGAACCGCTCGACTCCGCCGCGCCGCCCGCGGTGCCCGCGTGGACGATCCTTACCCCGGCGCAGCGGATCGAGGGCGCGCGGGCGCAGGTGGCGCGTTGGGCCGACGGGCCCGTCCGGCTGCGCATCGCCATGCCGTCGGGGCCGGGCGCGACGCTGATCTGGGGCCGGATCGCGGCGTCGCTCATCGCGGTCGGCGTCACTCCCGAACGGGTGGCCGCCGACGCCCCCGCCGACCTCCGGCTGCTCGACGCGGTCGCGCCCTATGACAGCGCGCGCTGGTATCTGGCGACCGCCTGCGGCCCTTGCGGCGCGGAGGCCGAGGCTGCGCTGGAGGCGGCGCGGGTCGCCCCCACGCCCGGCGAGCGCGGCGCGGCGATCGCCGCCGCGGACCGCGCGCTGGAGGCCGACGTCGCCTTTATCCCGCTTGCGCGTCCGCTGCGCTGGTCGCTCGTCGCCCAGCGGCTGGCGCAATGGCAGCCCAACGCGCGCGCCTGGCATCCGTTGAACCGCCTGCGCCGCGATACCAGATAGGGAGCATGGCCCCGACCGATTTCGCCGCCTTCGCCGACCGCCTGCCGGTCGGCCGCGATCCCGCCTCCGTCCGCCGCCGCATCGAGGCGATGGAGCGGATGCTCGAAGGCATGTTCACCCTGCCCGGCACGACCCGCAAGGTCGGGCTCGACGTGATCCTCGATCTGGTCCCGGTCGTCGGATCGACGATCGGCGCTGCGCTGGGATCATGGCTGATCTGGGAAGCGCGCAATCTGGGCATGTCGAAGTGGCAGATGGCGCGGATGGCGGGCAACGTCGGGACCGACTGGGCGCTGGGGCTGATCCCCTGGGTCGGCGCGATCCCCGACCTGTTCTTCAAGTCGAACACGCGCAACCTTCGGATCATCAAGCGCCACCTCGACCGGCATCATCCCTCGACGGTGACGATAAGCCTTTAGACCGTTTCAGCTTGGCTGAACCGGTTGGGCTACCGGCCGTCCCGCCATATCCGCAGCCGCGCGTTCGCGGGCAGGCCGCCCTGGTGCGCGGGGCAGCGGCGATAGCGGAAGCGGGTGTCCATGCAGAGCCACACTTCGTCGAGCCAGCCCTGGCGGGTTGCGGTCACCCGCATCATCTCGGCCGACAGTCCCGGGTTCGCCGCCGCCATCGCCTGGGCGAACCGGCCCGCGGTCAGCGTCCGCCGCGACAGCGCGTCCATGTCCGGGTAGCGTAGCCGGGCATAGGCCCGCGTCGCGCGCGCGAAATAGGTCTGCGGCCGCTCGCCGGGCATGCACGTCCCGTGCTTGGCCCATTCATGCTGGATGAGTTGCGCCGACGGCGTCGCGCACAGCGCCGCGCGGATCACCTGACGCGGCACGATGCCGGTGCGGGCGCAATATTGCGGCCAGTCCTTGCCGACCCCGTCGGGCCAGAGACCGTGCAGCGTGAAACCGAAGCGGTTGTCGCCGGCGCATTGAAAGCGCGACGAGGCCCCCCGCGCGGTGCGGCAGTATTGCGGCGACCAGGTGAGGCTGAGCGTGTAGCCGCCGATCGGCAGCACCCGCCGCGGCTGGCCGGCGCTCGGCAGGTCGGCGCGGGGCTGCGGGATCGTCGTGGGGACCGCGCAGCGATACGCCTGCGCATGCGCCGCGGCGGGGGCGAGCAGCGCTGCGGCCAGAAGGACGCGCAGGCTCACGCCAGGTCCTCGACGGGCGCACGCTCATGCGCGAACCAGGCGCGCGACGTCGGCCTGAACAGCAGCACCACCGCAACCACCGCGAGCACGGTCTGGACGGTCGTCAGCACACCCATCGCCCCGGTCGACAACAATCCCGACGAGACCTGCCACAGGAACCCAGCGACGCCGATCGCGGTCAGGACGACGAGCAGCCACAGGCCAGCGCGGCTGCGCCTGCGCGTCGCGAGCAGCAGAAACAGGAGAGTGAGCCCGACCACCAGCGCGTTCGCCAGAAAGGTCCCGAGCACGCCGATGCTCGCGACGGTTTCCGGCCAGGCGATCACCGCCGTCGCCAGCATCGCCACGACGGACAGTCCATAGACCGCCTCCGCCTGCCGCACCGCCCTTGCTCTCATCCCATACCCCCGAACCGTCCGCCGCCACGATGGAGGCTGGGACACGCGCGATCAAGCCGCCTCGAAGTCGAGCCCGATATCGGCCGCGGGGGCGGATTGGGTCAGCCGCCCGACCGAGACATAGGTGACCCCCGTCTCCGCGATCGCGCGGATCGTCTCCAGCGTCACGCCCCCCGATGCTTCGGTCGGCACGCGCCCGCCGACCAGGGTCACCGCGCCGCGCAGCGTCGGCGGGTCCATGTTGTCGAGCAGCAGGTGGGTCGCCCCCGCGGCCAGCGCGGGCTCGATCTGGTCGACGCGGTCGACCTCCACGATGATCCGCGCGATCCCTGCGGCCTTCGCGCGCCGCACCGCTTCGCCGATGTCGCCCGCGACCGCGACGTGATTGTCCTTGATCATCGCCGCGTCCCACAGCCCCATGCGGTGGTTCTCGGCGCCCCCCATCCGGGTCGCATATTTCTCCAGCACGCGCAGGCCCGGGATCGTCTTGCGGGTGTCGAGCAGGGTCGCGCCGGTACCGCGGATCCGGTCGACATAGCGCCGGGTCAGCGTCGCGACGCCCGACAAATGCTGGACGGTGTTGAGCGCCGACCGCTCGGCGGTGAGCAGCGCGCGGGCGTTGCCGGTGACGCGGAGCAGGTCGCTACCCGCGGAGACCTGCGCGCCGTCCTCGACGAGCCGCTCGATCGCGACGTCGGGATCAAGCGCGCGAAAGAACGCCTCGGCCAGCGGGAGTCCTGCGACGGTGATCGCATCGCGCGCGTCCATCACGCCCGCGAACCGCGCATCGGCCGGAATCACCGCGGCGGAGGTGATATCTCCCGCCTCCCCCAGGTCCTCGGCGAGAGTAGCGCTCACGAAGCTGGCGAGGTCGAAGGAATGATCTTGGATCGACATGGAGCGAGCACTGCACGCGTCGCCGCTCGTTTGACAGAGGTTTCGCCGCCGCTTTCACACGCCGCGCCGGATGCCGTCAGATCGTCCGCAAATTGCTGACGAAGTCGTCCGTCAGCCGCGTCAGCGCCGCCGCCTGCTCCAGCAGTTCCCCGACGGTGTGGTTCAGCCCGCTTGAGCACGCCCCTGTCAGCGCCACCGCGTCGCGCAGCGCGCGGGTGTCGCCGCCGACGCTGCCCGCGTCCGAAGCGGCTCGCGCCGCGCTGCTGTTGACCCCTTCAGCGATCGCCCTTTGCCGCTCCACGACGTCGGTGATCGCCTCGGCCGCGTGCTCGACGTTGCGAATCGCGCCCGCGACGTCGCCGATCCGGCCCCTGGTTTCGCGAGTCCCGTCCTGGATCGTATCGATGAGTTCCCTGATCCGTGCGGTCGCGGTGCCGGTCTGGCCCGCGAGGCCTTTTACCTCTTGCGCCACGACCGCGAAGCCGCGCCCGGCTTCGACCA
>SXHP01000189.1 GCA_005773165.1 Sphingomonadales bacterium
CCAGGCGAGCGCGCCCGAGAAGGTCGCGTGCGCGCTGAGCCCCAGATTGGCGCTCGCGCGCGCGGCGAGCTTGACCTGCTCGACCGCCCAGGCTTGGCGCTCGGCAGGCTTGCCGTGAACCTCGGCGGGCGCAAAGCCGTCGAACAGCGCGTCATAGGCGGGATGGACCGCGACGAGTTGCCCCTGCAAGTGGGTCGACAGCTCGGTGACCTCGACGCCGTGGCGGGCGAGCATCGCCTGAAGGTCGTCGCAGTAACTGCGGCTCTCCGCGGCGAGCTTCAGGTCGATCAGCCGATCGTTGCAAGGGATCTGGACACCGGCATAGCCGAGGCCCCCCGCCCATTCGGCCAGATTCTCCAGCGTGTCGAACGGCGGCGCATCCCCCAGGAACTGCGCCAGGAAGATGCCCGGCCCCTTCATTCCGGTCACGCTGCGGTCTCCGTGCGGCGGTCGTCCTTGAAGGTGAGCTGAAAGAGCAAGGCGATGGCGGCTGCCGCGATCGCGGGATACCACCACATCTGCTGCCAGTCGCCGATGCCGGGGGACGCGGGCAATTGCGCGTAGAGAAGCGCGCCGATCTGCGACCCCAACAACATGCCGACTCCATAAGTGAACAACGTCAGCATGCCCTGGGCTTGCGCATTGACTCCCTTGGGTGCGGCGATCGCGCTGGTGTAGATCGCGCCTGCGACAAAAAAGAAGTCGTAGCAGATCCCGTGCAGCGCCACGCCGAGATAGATCGCCCACAGCCCGGAGCCGCCGTCGCCGATCGCGAAAAGAACGTAGCGCAGCGCCCAGGCTGCCATGCCGACCAGCAGCAGCGGCTTGACCCCGAACCGCCGGTACAGCCACGGCATCGAGAACATGAAGACGAGTTCGGACATCTGCCCGATGGCGAGCGTGCCGCCGACGTTGGCAATGCCCGCCGCACCGACATAGGGTGAGGCGTAGGCGTAATACATCGCCAGCGGGATCGAGATCAGCGTCGCGCACGTAATGAAGATCAGGAACGAACGCTGTTTGAGCAGGCTGAACGCCTCGACGCAGAAGACTTGGGCGATGACGCTTTCGTCCCGCGGCGCGTCGGGTTCGACTTGGGGCAGCGTGAAGCTGTACAGCCCGAGCGCCACCGACACGACCGCAGCGACGCGGAAGATTTCGGGACTGGCGGACAGGCCCGCCCATCCGATGATCAGCCCCGCGGCGATCCAGCCGAGCGTGCCGAAGGCGCGGACGAACGGAAAGGTGTCCGCGCGCTCGCCCAGGCTTTTCAGCGCGATCGTGTTGGCGAGGCCGACGGTCGGCATGTAGAGGATCATGTAGCCGAGCAGCACCCAGACGAACGTCGCGCCGCTCTCCGGCGTTACCAGCGTCGGCATGAAGAACAGGATCACGCCCCCGACCAGGTGCAGGATCACCATCAGCATGCGCGGGCCGACGTAACGCGTCGCGGCCATGCCCAGCAGGAACGATCCGACGATGGAGGCGATCGGGCCGACCGAGAACGCGTTGCCGATCAGCGCGCCGATCCCGACGGTCTGCATCACCAGCCCGAGCGTGACGGTCCACGCTCCCCAGACGAAGAACTGCATGAACATGAGCGCGCTGAGTCGCCCGGTCAGCCAATTGCCCGCAGGACGCGCGGCAACGCTCATGACGCCATCGGCAGTGGCCATTCGCCATCCTCCCCCGTGCAGTTCGCCTGCTTGAAGGATGCGAAGCTATGCAAATCCGAAACGGGTGTAAAGGATTACATTCAAGCTCCATCGACATCTGGCATCGCGCGATCCATGAGACTTCGATGCCGACCATCATCGACGTCGCCGCCAGGGCGGGGGTTTCGACCGCGACGGTGTCGCGCGTGTTGAGCAAGCCGGATCGCGTCGCGGCGGAGACCCGCCTGCGCGTATTGGAGGTCGTCCGGTCGCTGGGGTACGCGCCCAATGTCGCGGCGCGCGCGCTTCGCACCTTCCGCGCCGCCAAGATCCTGCTGACGGTGCCCGATATCTCCAACACGTTCTTCGCCACGGTCATCCGCGGCGCGGAGGAAGCCGCGCGGGACGCCGGTTACGCCGTCGTGGTCGGCGACACGCGGCACGATCCGGAGGTCGAGGACCGTTATGCCGAGATGCTCTCCCGACGCGAGGTCGACGGGCTGATCTTCCTTGGCCACCGTATCCCGGAGAGCCTGGAGCCGCTCCTGTCGCGGCCCGGTGACGCAGCGCCGATCGTCAACGGCTGCGAATACAGCCCCGGCATCGGCGTCCCCAGCGTCCACATCGACAATGCCGCGGCGGGCAGCGACGCGATCGAGCATCTGATCGCCCTGGGCCACCGCACCATCGGCGTCATCACCGGGCCGCCGATCAGTCCGATCAGCCGCGATCGTCTGGCCGGGGCGATGAACGCCGCAGGTCGCCACGATCTTTGCGCCCCGCTGCAGGTCCGCACCGGCGATTACTCGGCGCGATCGGCGTTCGATCTGGTCGGCGATCTGCTCGCGCAAGGCGTGACGGCGCTGTTCTGCTTCAGCGATGAGATGGCGATGGGCGCGATCAGCGCGCTGGCTCAAGCCGGCCTGTCGTGCCCCGATGACGTCTCGGTGATCGGTTTCGACGACCTTCCGCTCGCCCGCTTCTTCCAGCCCGCATTGACGACGATCGCGCAGCCCAAGGCGATGATCGGGCGGCGCGCGGTGGAATTGCTTGTGGAGATACTGAACGGCGTCGATACGTCGCTACGGCAGGTGACATTGCCTCACGAACTGCTGATCCGCGGCAGCACAGCCGCGAGAGGTCCTCGAGCGTAGCGCGTCAACGCTTCCGCCGCCTTGCGCGCGGGCTCGTCGAGCAAGATGTGAACGCCGCCGGAGGTCCGCACCACCCCCCGCACGCCCGTGACCGAGGACAGGTTTGCGGGCAGAGGCTCCGGACCGGGCTCGATGATGAGGCGACGCCCGCAAGCGTTCACCTTGTGGTACCGGCACGATTTCAGCACCTCGATCAACGGCAGGAGCGAGTCGTCGCGGTCGGGCTGGTCATCTGCCGACAGGGCAGCCGCCGCCGGGCTCGGATCGCCTGCGCGGAGCGCCGTGGCGCCCACTTGAAGCCGCATCGCCGAGGCCAGCTGATCGGCTTCGGGCCCGACGACGACCTGCACCCGGCCGCGTCCCAGATCGAGCGTGCCGCGCGAACCCAGCGCGCTCAGGTGCGCGGCGTCGATCGCGGCGGCGTCGCTCAGCACCAGCCGCAAACGCGTCGTGCAGGCGTCGATCGCGACCAGGTTCGCCGCGCCTCCCAGCGCTTCGACGAAGCCGCGCGCCCGGTCGCCGCCTTCGGTCGCGAACCCGGTCGTGGGCGTCGGCTCGCGGCCGGGTGTTTTCAGGTCCAAGCGGCGGATCGTCCAGCCGAACGCAAGATAGTAGATCCCCGCATAGGTCAGACCCACCGGGATCAGCAGCAGCGGCCGTGTCGCCAAGCCGACATTCAGCAGGTAATCCAGCAGCCCCGCCGAGAACCCGAAGCCGAGCTTCGCGCCTAGAAGGTCCATCACCACCATCGCCACGCCCGTCAGCACCGCATGGATCGCGAACAAGGCGGGCGCGAGGAACAGGAAGGTGAATTCGATGGGCTCGGTGACGCCAGTGAGGAACGAGGTCAGGCCGAGACTGAGGTACAGTCCCGCGACGCCCTTGCGCCGCTCGGGCAGCGCCGCGCGGTACATGGCGAAACAGGCGGCGGGCAGGCCGAACATCATTACCGGGAAGAAGCCCGACATGAACGCGCCGGCGCTCGGGTCGCCCGCGAAGAAGCGCTTCAGGTCGCCGGTCGCGCCGCCATACTCGCCAAGCAGGAACCAGGCGATGTTATTGAGGATGTGGTGCAGCCCGGTCACCAGCAGCAGCCGGTTGAGCAACCCGTAGACGAACAGTCCCAGCGGTCCTGCGGCGACCACCGAGCGGCTGAGCGCATCCACGCCGCTCGCAAACAGCGGAAAGCCGATGCCGAGCGCCAACGCCAGCGCGATTCCCGCGATCCCCGCCGCGATAGGCACGAATCTGCGCCCGCCGAAAAAGCCCAGATAGGCGGGCAGGGTGATGGTCGAGTAACGGTTGTACAGCCAGCCCGCGATCAGGCCGGACGCGATCCCGGCGGGCACGCTGAGCTTGCCGATCTCCTTCGCTCGCCACGCCGCCGCGGCCAGCGCTTGCGCCGCGTCGCCGCTCACCGCCGCGAACGCGTCAAGCGGCACGGTGAGCAGCGGCTTCGCGCCTTCGGTGGCGACCAGGTAGCAGACGATCCCCGCCAGCCCCGCCGCGCCGTGGTTCTCGCGTGCCAGCCCCACCCCGACACCCGCCGCGAACAGCAGGCCGAGGTTGGAGAAGATCGCCTCGCCCGCCGCGGCGACGAAGGCGATGTCGAGCATGTCGGGCTGACCCAATCGCAGCAGCAGCGCCGCGATTGGCAGCACCGCGATCGGCAGCATCAGCGCGCGGCCGAGCGGCTGCAGGCGTTCGAGGATCGCACCGCCCTTCATGCTTTGGCTTCATCGATCAGCGTGCGGACCTCGCCCGCTGACCGTGCGGCGAGCGCCCGTTCGGCCAAGCCGCGCGCCTGCGCCAGCGTCGTCCGGCGCACCGCCGCTTTCACCGCCGGAACGGCGGCGGGAACCGCCGACAGTTCGGTTACGCCCAGCCCGATAAGCAGCGCGGCCGCGCGCGGATCGGAGGCGAGGCCCCCGCACACGCCCAGCCATCGGCCGTGCCGCCTGGCCCCGTCCGCGGCCATGCCGATCAGCCGCAGCACCGCGGGGTGGAGCGCGTCGACCATCGCAGATACGGCGGCGTTGCCGCGATCGGCGGCCAGCGCGTATTGGGTGAGATCGTTGGTGCCGACCGACAGGAAGTCGGCGTGCTCCGCAAGCTGGTCGGCGAGCAGCGCCGCAGCGGGCGTCTCGATCATCACCCCCAACTCGACCACTCCGCGGCCGAGCTCCGCTGTGATGGCGTCGAGCCGGGCTCTTACCGCGAGCAGCTCGGCGACCTCGACGACCATCGGCAGCATGATCCGGCATCGTGCTGCGGGCACGCCTGCGACGATCGCGCGCAACTGCGCGTCGAGCAGGTCGGGCCGGGCGAGCGACAGGCGAACGCCGCGCTGCCCCAGCGCCGGGTTCTCCTCATCCGCGAACGGAAGGTAAGGGACCGGCTTGTCGCCGCCGATGTCGAGGGTGCGGACGATCAGCGGCCGATCGCCGAGCGCCGTGGCGATCCGTTCGTATAGCGCGCGCTGCTCGGCCTCGTCGGGCGCGGTCTCGCGGTCGAGGAAAAGAAACTCGGTGCGCAGCAGGCCGCAGCCTTCCGCGCCCGCCCGCATCGCGGCTTCCGCATCCGCGACCGATCCGAGGTTGGCGAACACTTGGATGCGGACGCCGTCGGCGGTGCGCGCGGAGGTTTCCGCCGCTTGCAGGTCGGCGGCGCGGGCGGTCTGGCGGGTGGCGATCCGGTCGTGCGCCTGCGCCAGCGCAGCCGCGTCGGGATCGACCAGGAGCCGCGCCGCATCGGCGTCGAGGATCGCGGTGGAACCGTCAGCCACATCGAGCATGCCTCGTCCCGCAGCGACAATCATCGGCACCCCGGCCGCCGCCGCCAGGATCGCGACATGCGCGGTCGGCCCGCCCGCCGCGGTGCAGATGCCCGCCAGCGCCGCGCGGTCGAGCTGGAGGAATTGCGAAGGAAGCAGGTCCTCGGCGATCAGGATCGTGCCGGGCGGCAGCACCGGCACCGTTGGCGTCTGTCCCGTCAGCGCGAGCAGCACCTGGCGTTCGAGGTCATGGAGGTCGGCGACGCGCTCGCGCAGCCGTGGGTCGCCGGTCCCCTCCAGCGCTGCGGCGGCGCGGGAGAGCGCCGATCGCCACGCCGCGCCTGCGCTTGCGCCTTGGGCGATCTCGCCTTGCGCGTCGTTGCGCAACGCAGGATCGTCGAGAATGGCGCGGTGCGCTTCCGCGATCCCGGTCGTGTCACTGCCCTGCGCTGCGCCGACCGCGCGCAACGCCTTGTCGAGTTCGGCGGTCTCCTCCGCGATGCCTTGACCGGCCTCCGCAACCTCTACATCGGCGAGCTGCAGGCGCAGGGTCCGGCCGACCGCCAGGCCGGGCGAGGCGCAGACGCCGCCGCCCTGACCTTGCGAGGTCGCTGTCGGCGGCTCGGCTGTCGCCGGATCGCCGAACCGCTCCGCCGCGAACCGTTCGAGCGCGTCGAGCGCCGCCGTCGCGTCCGTTCCACGCGCGTGCGCCTCCAGTACGTCGCCAGCGCCCGCGCCGAGCGTGAGCAGCGCCACCGTGCTGCGGGCGTCCGCACGGCGATCGCCGCGCACCAGCTCAACCTCCGCCGCCAACGGCTTTAGCAAGGCGACGATCCGCGCCGCCGGTCGCGCATGAAGGCCCTGTAGCGCAGTGACGGTGATCCGGCGCTGCGCCGCTTCTCCTACGTGCGCGGTCGTGTCCGTAGAGCTCGCCGCCTCGATCCACGCGACCGGTTCGCCCGCCGCGACCATCCGACCGGGTCGATCGACCCTGACGCCGACGCTAGTGTCGGGCGCGACTACGGGCGTGACCAGGTCCTTCGCCGCCCGCCCGACCGTGTCGAGGTCGAACGCGATCAGCAGGTCGCCCGCTCGTACGGCTTGCCCTGGCGCCACCGCGGTTCGGAAGCCCGCGCCGCGCAGCGCCACCGTCTCCAGCCCGACATGGAGGAGGAGCTCCGCGCCGTCGACCAGCCGGAGCGTCACCGCGTGCGCGCTGTCGGCGACGTGCGACACCGTAGCGTCAGCGGGCGCGCGCAATTCGCCGACGATCGGATCGATAGCGAAACCGTCGCCCATCAGCCGCCCCGCAAAGACCGGATCGTCGACCTCGTCGAGCGTGGACAGCCAGCCTGCGATGGGAGCGCGCAGCAGGGTTTCGGTCACGGCAGCAGCTCGATCCGCTCCACCGCCCACAGCGGGTCCACGCCCTTCGCCGTGTAGGTGATGCACAGGTTCGCCGAGGGCATTGCGGCGGGCAGCGCGGCCTCCAACCGGGTCGCGCCCGGGTTGGCAGCGGCCGCCGCGAGCGGTAGCGTCACGACCCGCGCGCCTTCGCACCCGCCCGCCCAGACCTCGAACTCGCCGGCAGGGGTCGCAGGCGGGCGGAACCTGATCTTGTCGCGATCGGCCCCCACCTGGAAGTTGAACGGCACTTGTCCCACCGACAAGGCGATCCGCTTCGCCCCTGCGACCGGAGCGGCGTCCCACCGCCAGCAGGGATTGAAGATGTCGAGCAGGAAGCGCGCTCGCTCGCCCGTCGCCGGGAAATCGTCCTCCAGGTCGAGCAGCACCGCTTGCGAGCAAGGGGTCAGCTCGCGGCTGGTCCGCGTCGATGCGGCGGCGCGCGTCAGCACCCGGTCGTATCCGCCGCCGAGCGCGCGCGCGTCCAGGAACGTCGCCGCGCGCAGCCGCTGACCCGCAGCGAGCGTCAGCGGCTTCGCGTAGCGCAAGCTGGCCGAGCCGGGCGCCGTGCCGTCGATCGTGTAGCGGATCGGCAATCCCGATTGCGTGGAGAGCTTGGCCGCGATGCGCCCGTCCGCGCCCAGGTCGAGCATCGCCGTCACCCCGAATACGCTGTCCGCTGCGGCGAGACCGAGCGGCGCGAGCCGGTCCAACTGGGGCACGAGTGCGCGCGAGAAGGACGCGACGTCGCGCGGCGCGGCCTGCGCCCAGCCGATCTCCGCCACCGCCGCTGCGCGCGGAAAGGTCATCCAGGCGGCGCGCGCCTCGGTGCGGACGTGCTCGGTCCACAGATTCGCCTGGACGCCCAAGATGTGGCGGCGCTGCTCCGGCGTGAGCGCGGGGGGGACCGGATCGAACTTGAGCACGTCGGCGAGCGTGATCAGGTTGCCGCGTCCGGGCGGCTCGTTCGGAGCTACGCCTTGGCGATTGTCGAGGTACAGGATCGGCGCGGGGCTCAGGATCGCGTCGTGTCCCGCCCGCGCCGCCTTAACCGCGCCCTCGACGCCGCGCCAGGAGGTGATGGCGGCGTCGGCGGGCACTCCGCCGTCGAGGATCTCGTCCCAGCCGATCAGCTTGCGTCCGTTCGCGGCCAGAAAACGTCCGATCCGCGCCATAAACCAGCCCTGCAGCGCGTCCTCGTCTTTCAGGTTCAGCCGCTTGATCCGCGCCTGGATCGCCGGCGACGCGCGCCACTGGTCCTTGACCGCCTCGTCGCCGCCGACATGGATCCAGCGCGACGGGAACAGCGCCATCGTCTCGCGCAGCACCTCCTCCAGGAACGCGAAGGTCGCGTCGTCGGTGTTGTACAGCCACGGGAAGACGCCCCAATGCGCCTCCGTTCCCGGCGGGATCGGCACGCCCAGTCCCAGCCGCGGATAGGCGCGGATCGCCGCCAGCGCGTGGCCTGGCATCTCGATCTCCGGCACGACCGTCACGCCGCGCGCCGCCGCATAAGCGACGATGCCGCGAATGTCGTCATGCGTGTAGAAGCCGCCGACCGCGGGCAACGGCGGCGCGCCGGGCGCGGTCGCGGGGCGACGCCACGCCGACACGCTCGTCAGCCGCGGATATTTCGCGATCGGCAGCCGCCAGCCCTGATCGTCGACCAGGTGCCAGTGGAGCCGGTTGAGCTTGCTCGCCGCCATCCAGTCGATCAGCCGCCGGATGTAGTCCGGCGATTGGAAGTGTCGAGCGCTGTCGAGCATCAGCCCGCGCCACGCAAATCGCGGCGCGTCGGTGATCGTCACGCCCGCGACGCGGCCAGTCGCTCCGGTCTGGCTGGCGAACTGCCAGAGCGTCACCGCGCCGTAGAACAGCCCCGCGTCATCGCTCGCCGCGATCGTCGCCCCGGCGGGTGAAGTGGTCAGTCGGTACCCCTCCGCCGCCATCCCCGGCCGTCGCTCGAAGCGGACTGCGACACGGGAGCTGCTCGCCCGGGTGACGGCGCCGAGCCGTATGCGCTGCGTCGCCATCAGCTCCGCGAGGCGCTGCGCGGCGTTGCGTGCGCCCGGATCGGCGGCGACGAGCGGCGTGCCCTTTGCGAGCACGAAGCCGTCCGCGGCCGGACTGACCGACGCAGGCGTCGGCAGCAGCGCGGGAGCCTCCGCGCCCGCGGGCGCGGCGAGCCCCAGCAGCAAGGCGGGCAGACCGCGCATCGTTCGATCCTGCCTCTCGCCGCGACCCAGCGCCACCCCCCTCAGAACTTCACCCGCACGCCTGCATAGAAGATGCGGCCGTTGTCGTAGAGCGCCCGAAAGCGCGTCTTGGTGCCCGCATATTGGAAGATCTTGTTGTTGGTTAGGTTCACCGCGTCGGCGGTCAGCGCGATATTGTCGGTCAGCTTCAGGTTCGCCGACGCATCCAGCGACTCGGTTTCGCCCTGGTTCAGCGGCGAGGCGCGGTCGATGTTGATGAAAAAGGCCGAGCGGTAATTGTAGGAGAGCCGCAGCGACATCCAGTCGTTCTCGAAATAGCCGGTCGCGTTCAGCGAATGCTTCGAATTGCCCGGGATGGGGTCGCCGTTGTCCGCCTTTGCGTCGGAATAGGTGTAGTTGAGGATTGCGCCAAAGGGGCCGAACAGCCGACGGGACAGCTGCAGCTCCGCGCCGATATTGCGCCCGCCTCCTCCGTTCGACCGCCGGTTGATGTCGAACTGGCAATTGTAGAGCGGGTTCGTCGCCGAGAAGCCCGCCGCAGGGGTGCAGCGCGACAGGTTCGGCGTCGTGGTCTGGACCGGGAAGGTCTCCTGCGTCGTCCGGTTGACGATGTAGCTCGCGATGTTCTTGTAATAAAGCGCGCCCGCGACGATCGTCTCCCGGTCGGGATACCATTCCAGGCTGGCGTTGATGTCGTCCGATTCGTACCGGTCGACGTTCGGGTCGCCGCCGTCGCCGGTCAGAGAGCCGACGTTCAGGTTCACCCGCGGCACGATGTCGGTGTAATCGGGTCGCGCGATCGTCCGCCCCGCGCCGAAGCGCAGCACCAGTTGCGGGTTGAGGTCGAACCACACGTTCACCGCGGGCAGAATGTCGGTATAGCTGCGCTTGACGGTGACCGGCGCGAACACGCCGAACGCATTGTCGGTCACCGCCCCCGGCGTGGTCGCGGGAACCCCCAGCAGGTTGCCGCGCGAGGTCTGCTCGGTGCGCACGACGCGCAGCCCGATGTTGGCGTGGTAGGTGGTGACGTTGGGCTCGCCCACCTTCACCATCGCATAACCGCCATAGGTCTTTTCGTTGATCGAATAGTTGAACGGCGGATTGGCGATCTGCGTCCGCGTCGCGGCGGGCTGCCCCAGCAGGATGTCGCGCACCTTGCCGTTGTCGACCTTGAAATAGTCGCGCAGCGTGCCGGCCGACGCGATGTTGTCGAGGTAGTCGTCGGGCAACGAGCCGCCCGCGAAGTCGGCGGAGGTGCAGGCGCGGCCGCCGCATCCGGTCGCGGACAACGGCACGAAGAAGCTGCCGTAGGTGGTCTGGACCAGGGTCGAGACGCGGTCGTGGTCGGTGTACTTGCCGCCGATCTTGATCGCCGCGAACGGACCGTCGAGCGGCTGCTCGAAATCGGCGTAGAAGTAGGTTTCCTTGTCGATGTTCTCCGCCCCCGTGATGTTGGCGAAATCGAAGGCGAGATCGTTCGGCACGCTGGGCCGGATGGGCGTGAAGCTGACCTGCGGCGCACGGCCGGTTATGTCGAAGGTGAACGCGCCCGACGCGCCGCCTTCGTACAGGAATTGGTTGGCGGTCTGGCCGTTGGCGCGGGTATGGCCGCCCTTCAGGTGGAGCACGCCGTCGGCCTCGGTGCGGAAGGTCACGTCGAGGTCGCCCGACCAGGTCTCGGCGAAGGCCTCGCGGTAGAAGACGTCGTACACCACCGCGCGGCCGGTCGCGCCGCCGCCCGACGACGTCACCGTGCCGCGGACGAAGGTGCCGTCCTCCACCGTGGCGTTGGCGAGCGTGCCCCCGCCGCCGAGCGCGTTGGAGGTCCAGGCGAGATAATTGGCGTTTGAATTGTCGGCGTTGAAGCGCGAGTAAAGCCCGGTCGCCACGATCTCCAGCCGGTCGGAGGGGCGGAATTGCAGCTCGACATTGCCGCCGTAGCGCTCGCGCTCCTGCTGGAACAGCGCGGAGCCGATCAGCGAGCCGATCTGCGCGGTCTGGCCTGTCGTCGAGGTCGCGTCCTGATAGCCCAGGATCTCCAGCCCGTCGCGGCGGATGCGGCGCTTCTGGTAGACGCCGCCGACGAGCACGCCGAACGTCTCGGCTTCGTTCTTCCAGCTGACCAGCCCTGACGCCTGGGGGTCGAACTTGCCCGAGCGCTCCGAATAGACGCCCTGCGCCGACGCATTGAGCGACCAGCGCGGCAGATCGAGCGGACGGCGGGTGCGGACGTTGATCGTGCCGCCGATGCCGCCTTCCTCCACATCCGCCTGGCTCGATTTGTAGACCTCAAGCTGGCCGACGATCTCGGCGGGGAGAGTGAGATAGTTGAATGATCGGGTGGCCGAGAGCTGGTCGAGGATGAACCAGTCGGCGGTCGCGATGGCGTGGCCGTTGATCAGGGTCTTGGTGAGGTTCGGCGCGGTTCCGCGCAGGGAGACGCGTTCGCCCTCGCCGAACTCGCGGTTGATGACGATGCCGGGCACGCGCTGGAGCGCCTCGGCGACGTTCTTGTCGGGAAACTTGCCGATGTCCTCTGCGGAAATGATATCGGCGATCACCGTGGACTCGCGCTTCGCCTCGATCGACGCCTGGAGCGCGGCGCGGATGCCGGTGACGATGATGTCGCCTCCGGCTTCGCCGCTGTCGCTGGGAGCGGGCTGGACCGCGCCGGAGGGTGCCGAGTCGGTCGGCGCGCTGTACTGCGCGTGGGCGGTGGAGGCGGCGAGCAGCGCCGCCAGGCTGACCGAGCTTGCGAGAACGAGTCGCGTCATCATGGTCCTTCCCCTTGCTTCAGCGATACGCCTGGTCTCGTCGTATGCAGACCATTAGCGAACCAATATGCATACCATCCGCTAAGGTCTGGCAATCGTCAAGCGGGTTTGTTGCGCAAATGCTACAAAAATGTTTGCTGACGATTGCTATTGGTATTTGATTGGTTATATTGACGGGTGAAGGGGGAGTGATGACCGAACTCGCAGCCCATATCGGCCCGCTCGACGCCTCCGCGCGCGGATCGCTGTACCAGCGACTCGCGCGGTCCTTGCGCGAAGCGATCGAGCGCGGCCTGGTGAAGCCGGAGGAAGCGCTCCCCGCCGAGCGCGATCTTGCGACCGACTTCGCGGTGTCGCGGATCACGGTTCGCAAGGCGTTGGACGCGCTGGTTGCGGAGGGGCTCCTCGTCCGCCGGCAAGGCGCGGGCACCTTCGTCGCAGGGCGGGTTGAGAAGCAGTTCGCCAAGCTGTCTTCGTTCACCGAAGACATGGCGGCGCGCGGCCGGGCGGTCACCAGCGAGTGGTTGATGCGCGTCGAGGGAGCCGTCACGCCCGACGAATCGATGATGCTGGGCCTTGGGCCGGGCGCGCCGGTCTATCGTTTCCGCCGCATCCGCTATGCCGACGGCTTGCCGATGGCGATCGAGCATAGCGCGATCGCCGGGTTCGCGCTTCCTGGCGCAGAGGCGGTCGGCGACTCGCTCTATGTCGCGCTGGAGGAAACGGGCAACCGGCCGGTGCGCGCGCTTCAGCGGCTGCGCGCGGTGCTGTTCACCCCGGATCAGGCCAAGCTGCTCGGGATCGAGAAGGGCTGCCCAGGCCTCTACATCGAGCGCCGCGGGTTCGGAGAGGACGGCCGCGCGATCGAGGCGACGCAAAGCTGGTACCGCGGCGACGCCTATGACTTCGTCGCGGAGCTTAGCACGCGATGACGCGGCTCCCCGATCCCGCCACCGCGATGTTCGCCGAGGCCGCCGAAGCGCCGGAGGCGGTTGCGCGTCTGCTGGCGACCAATGGCGAGTTGCTCGCGGAGCTCGGGGACACGCTGCGCGCGCTTGCGCCGCGCGCGGTGATGACGTGCGCGCGTGGCAGCTCCGATCACGCCGCGACCTATCTCAAGCATCTGGTCGAGACCCGCACCGGCGTGCTCGTCACCTCCGTCTCGCCCTCGGTCGCATCGGTGTACCGCGCGGCGCCCGTCGCCGAACAGGCGCTCGCGATCGGATTGTCGCAGTCCGGCAAGAGCCCGGACCTGCTGGCGGCGATGCGCGCCGCCGCCGATGCGGGCGCACGCACGCTGGCGCTGGTCAACGTGGCGGACTCGCCGCTCGCGCAGCAATCCGATGCGGTGCTGCCGCTGTCGGCGGGTCCCGAGCGCAGCGTCGCCGCGACCAAGTCGTTCATCGCCATGCTCGCAGGCTCGGCCGCGCTGGTCGCCGTCTGGACGCAAGACTCCGCGCTACGCGGCGCGATCGACGCCTTGCCGGAGCGTCTCGAACGCGCGTGGGAGTGCGACTGGAGCGCGCTGGTCGACGCGCTGGCGGAGGCGCGCGGGCTCTACGTCATCGGCCGCGGACCCGGCTTCGGCGTCGCGCAGGAAGCCGCGCTCAAGTGCAAGGAAACCTGCGGGCTCCATGCCGAGGCGTTCAGCGCGGCCGAGGTCCGCCACGGCCCGATGGCCCTGGTCGGGCCGGATTTCCCGCTTCTCGTCTTCCGGCAGGACGATGCGTCCGCCGCGGGGATCGACGCGCTGGTCGCCGATGCGCTGGGGCAGGGCGCGCGGGTGCTGGTGGCGAGCGACGGGGCGGTACCGCGCGGTGCGACCTGGCTGCCCTTGCCTCTCGCCGATGCGACGCTCGTGCCGATCGCCGCGGTGCAGGCCTTCTACCGGGCGGCGAACGCGCTGTCGGTGCTGCGCGGCTTCGATCCCGACCGGCCGCCCCATCTGCGTAAGGTCACGGAAACCGTCTGATGCGCGCCTTCTGCGATGCCCGCGTCCTTCTCGACGGCCGCTTCGCCGAGGGCATGGCCGTGCTGGTCGAGGGCGCGCGCATCGCCGCCGTCGTGCCGCGAGCCGATGTGCCCGCGGACGCGGAGCGGATCGATATTGGCGGCGCGATGCTTGTCCCCGGCTTCATCGACACCCCGGTCAGCGGCGGCGGCGACGTGCTGTTCAACGATTCTCCGACCGTGGAGACGATCCGCCGCATTGGCGCGGCGCACGCGCGCTTCGGCGCCACCGGCTTCCTGCCGACCTTGATCTCCGACGATCTCGCCGTTGTGCGCGAGGGCATAGACGCGGTCGACGAGGCGATTCGGCTGGGCGTGCCGGGCGTGCTCGGCATCCATATCGAAGGGCCGTTCATCAACGTCGCCCGCAAGGGCATCCACGCCGCCGACAAGATCCGCTCGATCGACGAGGAGGGGGTCGGCGTGCTCACCTCGCTTCGGCGCGGGCGCACGCTGGTCACGCTCGCGCCCGAGCTTGCGGGTCCGGACGTGATTCGGCGGCTCGCCGACCGCGGCGTGGTGGTCGCCGCGGGCCATACCGCGGGCAGCTATGCCGAGGTCGCGTCCGCGGTTGAGGCGGGGCTGACCGGCTTCACCCACCTGTTCAACGCCATGTCGCAGCTAGGCAACCGCGAGCCCGGCGCGGTCGGGGCGGCGCTGGCGTCCGAGGGCGTGTGGTGCTCGCTGATCGTCGACGGCGTCCACGTCAGCCCGGTGACGCTGAAGCTGGCGCTGCGCTGCAAGCCGCTCGACCGGTTCGTGCTGGTGAGCGACGCGATGCCGCCGACCGGGGGCACCGGCACGAGCTTCACCCTGAACGGCCGCCGCATCCGCGTTGAGGCCGGGCAGCTGATCGACGAGGAGGGCACGCTCGCGGGCGCCGACCTCGACATGCTCTCGGCGGTGCGCAACGCCTGCGATATGCTGGACGTGTCCCCCGAAGCGGCGCTGGCGATGGCCTCAGCCAATCCGGCCGATTTCCTGTCGCTGCAAGGTGATCTCGGCCGCATCGCGCCGGGACGTCGCGCGTCCCTGCTTGCGATAACATCAACCTGGGACATCGCTCGATGCTGGATCGACGGCGTCGAGCAGTAACGGGCGGAGGTATCTGCCGCGCCGCAGGATCTGCGCCTTGCGAAACCCGCGTGGATCAGTCTTGAAGACCCGTCAGCGGCCGTTCCGCCACAATCGACAGGCCGTATCCAGCCAGGGCGACTGGCGTGCTCGGATTGTTGCTGAGGAGGATCATGTCGTGCACGCCGAGCTCCGCCAGGATCTGGGCGCCGATGCCGTAATCACGTAGCTCCCCGTGATCGGCCTCGTTCCCGCTCCACCCAGAGCCGCGCATCTCGACCGTGCGGGTCAGCGCGTCGGGCCGCGCGGGGTTGATGAGCACGATCACACCGCTCGCCGCTTCGCCGATCGTCCGCATCGCGTTCTGCAGCAGCCCGGTGTCCGCTCCGATTTCGCCCAGCGTGTCGCGGAACAGGTCGAGCTGGTGCATCCGCACCAGCGTCGGCTCGCCTGCGCTGATCGCCCCCTTTACGAGAGCGACCGTTTTGCTCCCCACCGCCTTGTTGAGATAGCTGACCGCACGCCAGTCACCGCCGTACCGGCTGGAGAAGCGCGTCTCCGCCACCTTGACGATGTCGTTGTCATGGCGGCGGCGATAGGCGCTCAGGTCGCGGATCGCGCCGATCTTCAGCGAGTGGGCTTCGGCGAGCACGACGATGTCGTCGGGTTGTCCCCCAATCTTACGAAATCAATTTCAGTTTCGCCATTATTCGACTAACCGCTCGGGGGATTGCTGCTCGGTGGCACCGGAGCTTGAGCATCTCGGCCGACGACAGTGAGCCAAGGCC
>SXHP01000190.1 GCA_005773165.1 Sphingomonadales bacterium
AAAGCAACTTGAGCAGCAGCTAAATCCACTTGGTCTTCTGCAAGAGCCACTTGAGCAGCAGAAGTAACAGCAGACGCAGCCGAGGCAGTAGCCGATGTAGCTGAAGCTGTAGCACTAGCTCGACCGAAACGGTGTCGACCCAGTCGAACCGTTCGTTCCACGGCAGCGCGTCGAGCACTTCCGCGGTACGCCGGCGAATGTCGCCCGACATGCGGGTCATCTCGGACGGGGTGAAGGCGGGCGCGACGGTGCGGCGCTGCGCCGTGTGGATCGGCCGGTCGCGCGCGATGAACATCGGCATCCGCACGTCGCGGCCCTCGACGAAGTCGGCGATGGTGATGCCGCCCGCTTCCGATGAATAAAGGTCGGGGAGCGATTCGACCTCGACGATGCCCTTGTAGGTCGAGACCGACCAGAAGGGGCCGTAGTCGCTGTGCTCGACCCGGTGGACCGGCGCTTCGGCGCGGAGCGTGCGGAACGGCTGGTGCCACGTGTCGTCGCGGTACAGCTCCGCACGGCTCACGTCGAACGGATCAACAACCTCGGCCGCCTGCGTCGCCATCGCTCTCTCCTTTGGTTGGAGAGAGAAGCCTTAACTGACACCCATGTCAATAGGTTTGGCGCGTCGCCAGAACGGCCGCGCGCTCCCCGACTGGAGAACGCCGCGGCGGAACAGCCGCGCGCCGATCGCGATGAACAGCGCGACCCACACCGCCTGCCACGCGAGCGCGGCGACATGCGGCCAGAGCCCGGGGCTGCTCGCCGCGCGTCCCGCCATGGCGAAGGGCGAGGACAGCGGGAACACCTCCGCCAGCGTGGCGACCCAGGTGCCCGGCCGTGACGCGGCGGCGCTGGCGAGGCCGAACATCGCCATCTGCAGGATGGTGATCGGGAGCGACAGCATCTGGATCTCGCGCGGAGTGGACGCCTGCGCGCCGATGCCGAGGAACACCGAGCCGAGCAGCAGATACGCCATCGTGAAATAGCCCGCGAACAGCAGCGCGAAGGCGGGCACGCCGACCGCGGGGGCCAGTCCGCCTAAGCCCGCAGCGACCTCCGGCGGGACCAGCGCGCCGATGTTGGCGACGACGGTGCCCCAGAAGCCGACGAACAGCACCGCGACACCGAACATGCCGAGCAGCTTGCCCAGGAACACCGCCTCCAGCGGCACCGCGGCGGCGAGCACCTCGATCACCTTGTTGTTGCGCTCCTCCGCCATCGTCCCGACGACCTGGCCCGACAGGAACAGGGTGAGGAAGAAGATGCCGAACACCGCGAAGAACGCCGACCCGTTGCGGTCGCCGCTGCGCGGCGCGGCGGCGGCGTCGAAGGCGGTCTTGGTCGCGGCGACCGTCGGACGCTGGTCGCCGAGCCGGACGTCGCCGAGCGTCTGCGCGGCGAGCACCGCCAGGTAATCCGCCGCGCGCGCGCCCCTCGGGCCGTAGAGGATCGCCGGCCTGTCGAGCGGGCCGTAGAGCACCGCGGAAGCCTCGTAATACGTCGACGCGAACGCCGCGCGCGCCTGGCGCACCGGATCGCTGGAGGGAGCAAGGGTGGCGAGCGCAGGCGGGGCCTGGCGGCTGCGGAACACGGTGCGCAGCCGGCGGTCGGCTTCGGCGATCGGCCGGGCGAGCTCGGCGGGAACGATTGCGACGATCCGGACCTTGTCGGCGGAGCCGGGCCCGATGTTGCTCGCCGCGAGCGCGCCGACGGTGCTGAACGCGCCGAGCAGCAGCGGGGCGAACAGGAACAGCAGAAAGATCGGCGTGAAGACGGTGGCGACGAAGTCGCGCCGCGCGACGGTCAGCGTCTGGCGAAGCATCCGGCGGGTGCGGGTCATGCGGCGTCTGCCTGTTGCGCGGCTTCGGCGCCGACGATGCGGACAAAGGCGTCGTGGAGCCCGGGGCGGGCGATGGTGAGCCCGGATATGCCGAACCCCGCGTCGATCAGCGCGACGAGCAGCGGCTCGATCCCGCCCGGCGGCATCTGGAAGCGCCACTCGGCGCCATCACGCACCGCATCGACGGGAAGGAGCGCGGCAAGGCCGTCGCCCTGGTGGTGCGGGCGGTAGCGGACGCGCTCGGGCAGGGTCGCTCGCGCCTCGTCGACGGTGCCCTCGAACCGGCGCTTGCCACCGGCGATGATCGCCAGCCGGTCGCACAGCCGCTCGGCGTGCGCCATGATGTGGGTGGAGAAGAGCACGGTCGCGCCGCGATCACGCTCGGCGAGGATCAGCGCCTCCAGCTTCTCCTGATTGACCGGATCGAGCCCGGAGAACGGTTCGTCGAGAACGAGCAGGTCGGGCTGGTGGACGACCGAACCGAGCAGCTGGACAAGCTGCGCCATGCCCTTGGACAGCTTGCGGATCTTCTCGTCGGCGGCATGCGCCAGCCCCGCTTTCTCGAGCAGCGCCGCCGCGCGGGTGCGGCCTTCGCGCAAGGGGAGACCGCGGAGCGCGCCGAGAAAGGCGATCGCCTCGCGCGCCTTCATCGACGGGTAGAGCCCGCGCTCCTCGGGGAGGTAGCCGACCCGGTCGGAAGCGTCGCGCGGGTGCGCCGCGCCAAGCATCGCGCGCGTGCCCGCGTCGGGCTCGATGATGCCGAGCAGCATGCGGAGCGTCGTCGTCTTGCCTGCGCCGTTGGGGCCGAGCACGCCGTAGATCAGCCCGCGCGGCACCGCGATGTCGACCCCGTCGACCACCTTGCGGTCACCGAAACGCTTGACCAGTCCTGTGGCGGTGACCGCCATATCCTCTTGCACGCGCGACATTCCCCCGGGGTCGCGCCGGTGGTAGCGGGCGGGCGTGCCCGACGACAAGCTCCAACTTCGCATCAAGGCCAAGGCGGCGGAGCTCGGCTTCGCGGCGTGCGGGATCGCGCGCGCCGACGCCGCGCCGCAGACCGCGGCGCGCTTACGCGAGTGGCTCGATGAGGGCATGCACGGCGACATGATCTGGATGGAGGGCCGCGCCGACCAGCGCGGGTCGCCCGCCGCCCTGTGGCCCGAGGTGCGCAGCGTGATCGCGCTCGGCATGAGCTACGCGCCCGCCGCCGATCCGCTCGCGCTGGCGGACGCGGGCGGGGTGGGGCGCATCTCGGTCTATGCGCAGGGCGGCGACTATCATGATGTGGTCAAGAAGGCGCTGAAGGCGCTCGGACGATGGCTGGCGGCCGACGCAGGGTGCGACCTGAAAGTCTTCGTCGACACCGCGCCCGTCATGGAGACGCCGCTCGCCGAAGCCGCGGGGCTGGGCGGGCAGGGAAAGCACACCAACCTCGTCAGTCGCGCGCATGGCAGCTGGCTGGTCCTCGGCGCGATCTACACGACGCTCGACCTGGCGCCTGACGTCGGCGGGCGCGATACTTGCGGCACTTGCGACGCCTGCC
>SXHP01000191.1 GCA_005773165.1 Sphingomonadales bacterium
CCAGAAGGTGATCGAGGAAGCCCCCGCGCCGGGGATGGACGAGGCGACTCGCGCGGCGGTGTGCGACGCGGCGGTGCGCGCGGCGCGCTCGGTCGATTATGTTGGGGCAGGCACGATCGAGTTCATCGCCGACGCCTCCGAAGGCCTGCGCGCCGACCGCATCTGGTTCATGGAGATGAACACCCGGCTCCAGGTCGAGCATCCGGTGACCGAGGAGATCACCGGGCAGGATCTGGTCGAATGGCAGTTGCGCGTAGCGGCGGGGGAGCCGCTGCCGAAGCGGCAGGAGGAACTGACGATCAACGGCTGGGCGTTGGAGGCTCGGCTGTATGCGGAGGATCCGGCGAAGGGGTTCTTGCCGTCGATCGGGCCCTTGGAGGTCTTGCGCCTTCCAGGCGACGCCCGCGTGGACACCGGCGTCGAGGAAGGCAGCACCGTCTCGCCGTTCTATGATCCCATGATAGCCAAGCTGATCGTCCATGCGTCCACGCGGGCCGAGGCGGCTGCGGCGCTGTCCGCATCGTGCGCTGAAGTTCGCTGCGCTCCCGTCAGCAGCAACGCATGGTTCCTGCGTCGGCTGCTCGATACGGAGCCTTTCCGGACGGGCGCGATCACGACCGGAACGATCGAAAGCCTTCGTGATGAACTTACCGCGCGTCCGGAGCCCAGCAAGCAGCTTCTCAACGCGGCGGCTGAACAGGTGTTCTGGCAGGATGTGCCCTTTGGCTTCACCAAAGCCATGCGGGGTTTGCTCGGCTTCCGACTGAATGCGGCGCCGATGCGTTCGGCTCGGCTGTCCGTCGGGGGCGAAACCCGGACAGCGGCTATCGACTTTGCTGAGGCGGAGCGGTTCTGGGATCGACATAACTGGAACCGCGTCGGCAGCAGGTACTTTGAAGACGGAGCGGTTTTTGCTGTAGAGCCTTATAGAGCCGAAGCTTCGACCGCGGGAGCTTTCGCAGACGGCGCAATCGTCGCTCCGATGCCGGGGCGCGTCATATCGGTCGAGGTTGCGGCAGGCGATCAGGTCGCGAAGGGCCAGAAGCTGCTCACGCTGGAGGCGATGAAGATGGAGCATGCGCTGATCGCACCCTTCGACGGCTCCGTAGCCGAGCTGAACGCGAGCGTGGGAGCGCAGGTGGTGGACGGTGCCGTGCTGGTCCGGGTGGAGCAGGCGGAGGCAGCTACTACCCCGTCCGCAGATTGAGCTGCGCGGGTCCAACAGGCCCGTCACCCCGGGCTTGACCCGGGGTCCCGCTTCTTCTTCGTGTGCCGCCAAAAGAAGAAGCGGGGCCCCGGCTCAAGCCTGTCCCGAGCTTCGCCGAGGGGGCCGGGGCGACGGAGTGCCGGTTCCGTGGCGCTTCACCGGCACTTGCGGGTGAAGGCGGCCAGGTTCGGGGCTGTGCCGAAGCGGAAGTGCGTCGTGGAGCGGTAGGTCTCGCCCGGGCGGAGCGTGGTGGAGGCGAAGGCGGGTTGATTTGGGGCGTCGGGAGCGGCTTGCGCCTCGATCGCGTAGCCGTCGCCCTGGCGGATCGTCCGGTCGTCTGCGCCGACGAGCGTGCCGTCGAAGCCGTTGGCGGTGAAGAGCTGCACGCCGGGCGCGGTGGTGCGGACCTCCAGTGTGCGGCCGCTCGCCGGGTCGTAGGCGCAGGCGGCGAGCGTGAGCGGCTGCGCACGGTCGAGCAGGAAGTATTGGTCGAACCCGCGTGCGAGCCGCATCTGCGGGTGCGTGGAGCGGACTCGGTCGCCGATGCGCGCGGGGGTGCGCAGGTCGAACGGCGTGCCCACGACCGGGAGCAGCGCGCCGGTAGGGACGCGCCGGGCATCAAGCTCGACGATGCGCGACGCGGGCACACGGAGGTATTGGTCGTCTGCGCTGCCCGCGGTTCCGCCGGCCAGGTTGAAATAGGCGTGGTGGGTCAGGTTGACGACGGTCGGGCGCGTCGTCGTCGCCTGATAGTCTAGGCGGAGCGTGTCGTCTGGGGTGAGCGTATAGGTGACCGCGACCGAGAGTGCGCCGGGAAAGCCGTTCTCGCCATCGGGGCTGGTGTAGCGCAAGGTCATTGCGCTGCACCCGGGCGTGGCGCACGGCTCCGCCCGCCAGACCCGCGCGCCTAAACTGGGTGCGCCGCCGTGCGAGACGATTCCGTTCGGATCGTCCGACAGCGGATAGCGGCGGCCGTCGATGGTGAAGCCGCCGCGCGCGATGCGCCCCGCGTAGCGGCCGATCAGGCTGCCGAAGTTCGGGCGCTTCTCGTGCGCCGCGACGTCGGGGAGCGCGAGCACGACATTGGCGGGCCGCCCGCGCCGGTCGCGCACGCGGACCTCGTCGATGATGCCGCCAAGGGTCAGGACCGACACTGTCATCCCCCGCGCGTTGCGCAGGGTGATGCGTTCGACCTTCTCGCCCGCCGCGGTCGTGCCGTAAGCCGTGCTCGATACGCCTGCGGCGAGCAGGGCGGCGAGGAGGTTCACTAAGCGACCGCGATGCCGATGACGCTCCGCTCGGGCTCTTCGGCGCGCAGCTCCTCGGCGAACCAGCGGCAGGTGCGCTCCAGCCCATCCTCGATCGGCACTTTGGGCTCCCAGCCGAGCCAGTCGCGGGCGCGGCCGATGTCGGGGCGGCGGCGGCGGGGATCGTCCTGGGGCAGGGGGCGATAGATGACGCCATGGGGCGTGCCGGTCATCGCGATGACGCGTTCGGCGAGCTCGGCGACGGTCAGCTCGACCGGGTTGCCGATGTTGACCGGCTCGCCGCCGTCGATGTCCGATTCCATCAGGCGGATCAGGCCGTCGACCATGTCGCTGACGTAGCAGAAGCTGCGCGTCTGGGTGCCGTCACCGAACACCGTCACGTCCTCGTTGCGAAGAGCCTGCGACATGAAGGCCGGGACGGCGCGGCCGTCACGCAGCCGCATCCTCG
>SXHP01000192.1 GCA_005773165.1 Sphingomonadales bacterium
CACGCCGCGCCCGCGCGCCCGGTCGCCTCCGTGCCGTCGCGGCCGGCGAAGCGCAGTCCGGTGAGCGCGGCCCCAGTCGCCAGCGTTCGCTCGTCGAGGAAGCCGTCGGCGATCCGCCACCGGTCGATGCGCCCGCCCGCGGTCAGCGTCACCCGGCCGAGCTCGATTGCGCCATCGGCGAACGCGCCGACCGTGCGGTTCTCGCCGCCGGCCAGCCTGCGCCGCGTCGGGCTGGCGTTGACGAAGGTGAAGTTCTCCTGCGTCCGCCCCGCGACGTCGCGCCAGTCCGCGCCGAGCCGCACGTCGACGCCGTCGCCGAGCGGCGGCCGCAGCTCGACCCGCGCGCCGACGCCGGTCGCGGGCGTGTTGTACTGGTCGAGCGTCTGGCTCGCGATCGTCCGGGTCGCGTTCACCCCGGCGAAGCTCGACGCGAAGCTGCGCGTCTGGAGGTAGGCGAGCGCGGTCCAGCCCCAGCGCCCGCCCCCCACCAGTCTGACGCTGGCGTCCGCGCCCTCGCTGCGGTTGGCGGTAAATGCGGTGCCGCGCTCGCGCCGATCGGTGAAGGCGGCGACATTGGCCTGGAGCTCGGTCGCGGGCGCGATCTGGACGACGCCGCGCACCGCGCCCGAGGCCTGTTCGTAGGGCGCCGCCCGATCCGCGGCTCCCCGCCGGTCGCGCACGATCGGCACGAAGCCGTCACCCCGCGCATACGCTCCCGACACGGTCGCGAACCCGCGCCCACGCTCCAGCGTCACCCCGCCCTGCGCATCCACCGAATCGCGGCTGCCGCCATAGAGCGCCGCCTCGAACGCCGCGAGTTGCCCGGGCGAGGCGCTGTCGAGCTCCACAGTCCCCGCCAGCGCTCCCGCGCCGACATAGCCGCTGCCGCCGCCCCGGGTCACGCGCACTTCGCCCAGCCGCCCGGTCGCATAGGCCGGGAACGCCACCCAGCCTCCGAACGGGTCGGCCTGCGGCACCCCGTCGAGGAGGAGCAGCGCCCGGCTCGACGCGTTGCCGCCGATCCCGCGCAGCGAGATGCCCTGGCTGGTCGGGTTGGCGCTGCGCGAATCGGACCGGCGGAACTGCTGCAGGCCCGCCACGTCGGCGAGCACGCTCTCCAGCCGCGCCGCCGCATTCTCCGCGATCCGCTCGCGCGCGATCGTCACCACATCGAACGCGCGGTCGCCGAGCCGCTCGTCGAGCCCGCGCCCGGTCACCACGACGTCGCCTGGCGAAACCACTTGCGCATAGGCCGGAGCCGCTCCCGCGAGGAGCAGGGTGAAGAGGGCGGATCGGGTCATGGGTCGCTTTCATAGGGGACGGCGGGGACGAGCGGGCGGCCGAGGTCGCGCCACCCGTCCGTGCCCTCCGGGAACCAGTGGACGCGGCGGACACCCGCGCGCTTGAGGCGGAGCGACGCGTTCCAGCTCATCCAGCAATCCGCAAGGCAGAACAGCACGACCGGCCGGTCGGGCTTCGCCCGCGCGAGTGCGGCGACGCCGTCCAGAAACCAGCGCTCGATCGCCGGATCGAGTGCGCCTCGCCCCGCTTCGGGGAACCAGGCAGAACCCGGGATGGTCGCATGCGCCGCCGCAAGACGCCAGCGGCCGGTCGCCGCATCGCGGACGCCACCCTCGGCGGGGTACACGTCGACCAGTGTGATGCCCTTCTTCAACATGCGTACTACGCCCGCCGCATCGACGCGGGGCACGCCCGGCGGCGGCTGAGGCACGGTCGCGCGATAGTGCGCGATCCGGTATCCCGTTACAGGATCGAACGGCGGCGCATCCGTTGCGACGAGCGCCAGACAGGCGAGAAACAGGCGGACCACTTCAACTCTCCTACCAAGGTGTGATGGCCCGGCAGGCGGGCGAGGCGTATCGGACTTTGGGATGAAAGCGCTGATCCTCGCCACCGCGCTCCTGTCCGCTTCGCCTGCGGCTGCGCAGGCGCTGCCGCCCGACCCGCTCGGCTCTCCGATGTGGGACTTCATCGCCGACCGCGCGTTCGGCAAGGACGCCGTCGTCCGCTTCGATCCGCGCGTTGCCGTCGCCTTTCCGGCGATCGCCGAGAATCAGCGCGTCTTCCCCGTTCAGGTGGACGCGCGCGGCATAGCCGACGTCGTGCGGGTGATGATCGTGATCGACCTCAATCCGATCCAGATACCGATCGACTTCACGCCCGGCGACGCCGAGCCGTTCGTATCGACCCGGGTCAAGCTCGACCAGCGCACGCCGGTGCGCGGCGCGGTGCAGCTGCGCGACGGCGCCTGGCTGGTGGGCGGCGCGTGGATCGACGCGGCGGGCGGCGGTTGCTCCGCCCCGCCGGTCAGCCGGGTCAAGGGCGACTGGGCGCAACATCTGGGCGAAGTGCGCGGCAGGCTCTGGCACGACGCCGCCGGATCGCGCATCCAGCTCGCCTTCCGCCACCCGATGGACACGGGACTGGTCGACAACATCGCGCTCTACCATCTGGAGGAGCTGACGCTGACCGGCGCCGATGGCCGCATGCTCGGCCATGTGCGGATGCAGGCGGCGGTGGCGGAGGATCCGGTCATCACGCTGATGCCCCGCGCCCGCGCCGGCGAGGCGGTGCGGTTCGCCGGGCGCGACACCAACGGCGTCGAGTTCCGCGGCACGGTCGCGGGGCAGGGTACGGGCGGCTGATCGGACGTCGCACCTTCCTGTCGGGTGTGGTCGCGGCATGCGCAGCGCCGATCGCGACGCAACCGCTCACCTACCGGCTCGATCCGGAGCGGATCGCCGAGGGCGCCTGGATGATCCGCGGGGCCGACGCCCCGATCGAGCGCGCGAACGGCGGCGCGATCGCCAACGTCGCGCTGTTCGCGACCGACGCGGGCGCGGTGCTGGTCGATGCCGGCCCGTCGCTGCGCTACGGGGAGCAGCTCGCCGCGCTGGCCAGGTCGCTCACCGGAAAGCCGGTCGCGCGCATCTATCTCACCCACCTCCACCCCGATCACACCTATGGCGACGCGGCGTTCGCGCCCGGGGTCCTTGCCGCAACCCCCGCGCTCGCCGCCGAACTGGCGCGAGAGGGGCCGGCATTCTCCGACGGCATGTACCGGCTGCTCGGCGACTGGATGCGCGGCACCGAACTGCGCCTGCCCGGCGTGACGCTCACCGCCGACAGCGAAACGATCGGCGGGCGCGCGTTCCGTCTGCTCGCCTTGTCGGGGCATAGCGCGTCGGACCTGGCGGTGCTCGACACCCGCACCGGCACGCTCGCCGCAGGCGACCTCGTCTTCCACGACCGCGCGCCGTCGA
The DNA here is from genome assembly GCA_005773165.1 of Sphingomonadales bacterium. Classification (GTDB taxonomy): domain Bacteria; phylum Pseudomonadota; class Alphaproteobacteria; order Sphingomonadales; family Sphingomonadaceae; genus Sphingomonas. Next base: position 3,285 of record SXHP01000192.1, read on the forward strand.
CCCCGCACGCCGACATCGCCCGGTGGCGGAGCGCGCTCGACACGCTGAAGGCGCTCGGCCATGCGCGCGTCGTGCCCGGCCACGGCCCGCTCGATCCCACACCCGCCGCCGCGATCGACCAGACGCGCGATTGGATCAACTGGATCGACGCTGCGGTGACGCAGGCAGTGCGCGAGGGTCTCGACATGGTCGAGGCGGGCGCGCTGCCCATTCCGCCACGCTTCACCCGGCTCAAGGTCGCGCGCTACGAGCTCCAGCGCACCGTCTCGCACCTCTATCCCGCGCTGGAAGCACGCGAGTGGCCCCGGGTGGACGAGCGGAACTGAGCTAAACGGGAGGCGCGCGCTCGCTCCTGGTCGCGATCCGCACCAGATCGGCGGTCCTCCGAACGCCGTGGCGGGAGCGCAGCTTGACCAGCAGGTTCGCCATCGTCTTCCGGCTCACCCCGATCGCGGTCGCGATCGCCTGAAGGTCGCTGGTCTCGCCCAGCAGCCGCATGACCTCGCGGTCGCGCACCGACAGGGGGCGCGCGTCGTCGACAGCGGGGGCGATCGCCCGCGCCGTGTCGCGAGACATCCAGACCCGCCCCGCGATCGCCGCCGCGATCGCCTGCACGATGTCGCCCGGATCGTCGGCCTTGCTCAGATAGCCCGCCGCGCCCACCGCGACGCAGCGCGCCGCGACCTCGGGCGCTTCATGCATCGACAGGACCAGCACCGCCGGGCCCAGCCGCGCCAGCCGTTCGACCAGCGCGATGCCGGACGGTTCGCCGGGCATGTTGAGGTCGGTCAGCACCACGGCGACCTCGGGATGCGCCGCGAGAACCGCCAGAGCCTCCGCGCCGCTCCCCGCCTCCAGCACTTCGAAGCGGCCGAGCGGCGGCTCGAGCAACCGGCAGCAGCCGTTGCGCACCACCGAATGGTCGTCCGCGACCAGGACCAGCGGAGCCGCCGCGGTCATGCCGCCTCGGCCATGGACAGGCGCGGCAGCTGCACCTCGACTTTGGCCCCGCCAGTATCGGACGTCCCGATCCGCACGCCGCCGCCGAGCGCCGCGACCCTCTCGCGCATGCCGAGCACGCCGTGACCCGCGGGCGCGCCGATGCCTCGACCGTCGTCCGTGATCTCTACGCGAACCTCCTCCTCCGAAGCGGCGACATGCACCGTCACGCAAGCGGGTTGCGCATGACGCAGCGCGTTGAGCACCGCCTCCTGAACGACCCGGTACAGCGCCAGCGTCTGCGCCTCGCCCAGATCATCGAGGTCGCCCATCAGTTCGGTCTCGAGCGCGACGTCGGGATGACGGGCCCGCGCGTCGGCGAACAAATCGGCAAGCACCGCCGACAGCGGCAGATGATCGAGCGCCATCGGTCGCAGCCGCCCCAGGATGCGGCGCGACACCGCGCGCACGTCGCCGACCAGCCCGCCGATCGAGCGCGCCCGCTCGCGAACGGCCGCGCGATCGATCCCGCCGCCGTCGTCCGCTCGCGTCAGCGCGTGAGCGTCGACCCCGATCGCGAAGAGCAATGGTCCCAGTTCGTCGTGGACCTCGCGCGCGATATCCGCGCGCTCGGCGTCCTGCAGCTCGATCAAGGCGCGCGAGAGCTCCGCATTACGCCCCCGTTCGGCAAGCAACCCCGCATCGAGCGCCGCGATGCGCTTGCTCACCGCTTCCAGCTCGGGCGTGCCCGCGGCGGCCAGCGCGCCGCCGGGCCGCTCGTGCGCCATCGCCTCCAGCGCCCGGCCGAACCCGTGCAGCGGCGCCAGCGCGCGCGTCACGGCCCACCAGGTCGCAAGCGCGGTCAGCGTCAGTGTCGCCGCGGCCACCGTGAACCAGCCCAGCAGCTCGCCCCATGCCTCCGCGACCTCGTCGCGCGGCGAGGCGACCACCGCCACGCGCCGCTCGCCGACGGCGACGTCGCGCACGACCTCGTCTATCCCGACCAGCGCCTCGAACCAGTGCGGCGCCCGCTTTCGCTGCGATGCCTCGCCGGGCGCGCGGACATGGCGAAGGTCCAATGTCACAAGGTCCGGCCGCGCGCCGCCGCTGCGCAGCACCAGCTCCGCCGCATCGAGCGCCGCGGTCATCTCGGCACGCACCGCGGCCCGGGCCTTGCCGACGCCGAGCGCCAAGCCGAGCCCCACCGCGGCGCAATTCATCAGCATGACGATCAGAACCACGCGCCAGCGAAGCGACATATCGCTCAGGCCCTCCCGGCAGGAAGCCTAGGGACGTCCGGCGCCACCGCCAACCCCGCTCCCGTCGCATCGGGACGATTGTCCCGGCCTCTCGGGACGATCGCCTGAGCCGACCGTACCATTGCCGCCGTTCTCTCCTCACCGGAGGATCAGCGAAACGGGCGAGGGGATCGGGATCACGATGACAAGCGCGAACGCGGGTTGGCGGAGACTGGGATGGCTGGCGCTGATGACGAGCGCCGCTCCGCCGCTGATGGCGCAGGACACCGCGGCTCTGGAGCGCGAAGACGTCGTCGTGATCGCGGGAGCCGCCGCGGGCGGGCTGCCCATCGACCGCGTTCCGGCAAGCATCGTAACGCTTGCCGCCGACGATCTCGGCCGCCCCGGCGTCGCAACGCTCGCCGACGCGCTCGGGCGCCGGCTGGGCGGCGTGTCGACGGTGGACTCGCTCGGCAATCCTCTGCAGCAAGGGCTGACGCTGCGCGGCTTCACCGCCGCGCCCGCGCTCGGCGAGCCGCAGGGCGTCGCGGTGTTCCAGGGCTCGATGCGGATCAACGAGGCGTTCGGCGACGTCGTACAATGGGACCTCGTTCCCCTGTTCGCGATCGCGCGGACCCAGGTGATCGCAGGCTCCAACCCGGTGTTCGGGCTAAACGGCATCGGCGGCGCGGTGACCCTCGCGATGAAGGACGGCTTCGATGACGCGGGCAGCAGGGTGGAGGCGCTGGCCGGGTCGTTCGGGCGGCTGTCCGGCACCGCGGAGCATGGCGGCCGGTCCGGCGGTTTCGGCTATTATCTCGGGCTGAACGCGGTCGAGGACGACGGCTGGCGCGACTTCAGCCCCAGCCGCATCCTGCGCGGCTACGCCGACCTGGCCTGGCGCGGCGGCGGCAGCGAGATCGGATTGGGGCTGACCGCCGCGGACTCGCGCCTGACCGGCAACGGCCCGGCCCCGGCCGATCTCCTCGCCCAGCGGCGGCGGGCGGTGTTCACCCATCCCGACCGGACCGATTCCCGCCTGTACGCCGCGACGCTGCGCGCCTCGACCAGGCCGTCGACGGCGGTGACGCTCAGCGCGGGCGGCTACTACCGCCGACTCGAACGTTCCACCGCCAACGGCGACCAGGCCGAGTTCGAGCGTTGCGACGAATTCGCCGGCCTCGTTCCCGGCTTCGCGGCGCCGGCGGGCGCGATCTGCTTCGGCGCGGAGATAGAAGAGGAGGACGGCGAGATCGAGGTGGAGGGCGATCCGACCGTGCTGACCGGGGTCGACGGGCGGCCTGTCCTCGGCCTCGACGACGAACCCGACGCGGTGTTCAACCGCACCCGCACGGCCACCGACGGCTGGGGCGCCAGCGCGCAGGCGTCCTGGCGCGGGCGCGCCGGCGGAATGGAGAACATCCTTATCGCCGGCGGCGCGGCCGATCTGGCCCGCACCCGCTATCGCAGCGGCACCGAGCTTGGCGAATTGCGCGAGGATCGCGGCGTCGACCCGCTCGGCGTCGCCATCGGCAACGACGAGTTCAACGTCGGCCTGCGCACCCGCAGCGAGCTCTACAGCCTGTACGCCAGCGACACGCTGTCGCTGACGCGGTCGCTCCACGTGTCCGCGTCCGTCCGCTGGAACGGCGCGGTGCTGCGCCTGCGCGACCAGATCGGCACCGCCCTCGACGGCGATCACCGGTTCGATCGCGTGAACCTCGGCGCGGGGCTGACTTGGAACGCGGCGAAAGCACTGACCGCCTACGCCTCCTACGCGGAGAACAACCGCGTGCCCACACCCGCCGAGCTGTCCTGCGCGGACCCGGAGCGGCCGTGCCGGTTCCCCAACGCCTTTCTCGCGGATCCGCCGCTCGACGACGTTCGCGCGCGGACGATCGAGGCGGGCGTGCGCGGCCAGGTGCGGCCCGCGGGCGTTGCGATCAGCTACGCGCTCGCGCTGTTCACGACCACCAGCCGCGACGACATCATCTTCATCTCGGCCGGGCCGATCGTCGGCACCGGCTATTTCGACAACATCGGATCGACGCGCAGGCGGGGAGTGGAGGCGAACCTTAACGGTCGCGCGGGTCGCCTGTCCTGGTACGCTTCCTACGCGCTGATCGACGCGACCTTCCGGACGCCGCTCGCGATCCAGGCGCCCGACAACCCGTCGGCGAACGAGGACGGCGAGATCGCGGTGGAGCGCGGCGACCGCATTCCCAGCATCCCAAGGCATAGCCTCAAGCTCGGCGCCGACCTGGCGGTTACCGGACGTTTGACGCTCGGCGCGGAAATGATCGCGACGTCCAACCGCCGGCTGCGCGGGGACGAGGCCAATCTGCAGCCGCCGATCAACGGCTTCGTCGTGCTGAACGCGCGTGCAGGCTATCGCATCGGTGGCTTGGAAGTGTTCGGCCGTGTCGACAACGTGCTGGGCGCATCCTACGAGACGTTCGGCATTTTCGGCGACGCCGACGAGCTGGGCTTCGACAATCCGCGCTTCCTGTCCCCCAGCGCACCGCGAACCGTTCTTATCGGCGTGCGTGCAAACTTTTAAGTCGCAAGGGCGTTGTGTCCGCCAGCATCCGCCGTTGCTCAGGGGCATTGCAAGAGATCAAGGTAGTTGAGCTCGGCATGTTCTTTACATCTTGTGATCTTGTGATCTTGGCGCGTTGTGGAAGCCGGCCAGCGACGAGCGCGACTTGGACAATCTTGCGGTGCGGACTACGCTCCATCGGCCGCGCATAGCGCGTTTCTAACGGTGAATGAGAACTCCGCTGGCGCGTCGCTTTGCCGACACGGACGATCAGTGACGAGATCCGCTCTCAATGCCCGCACTCCGCCGCAGGGGACCGCAACCCGGTCTCCGTGTCCGAGACCTTCGTTGACGCGCAGACGAGCCGCTCGCTCTACGCCGCAAACGCCGATCGCGTTCGCCCACCCGCCTCGCTAACCAAGATGATGACGCTGCTGCTGGTGTTCGACGCCTTGAATGCCGGAAGGCTCCGACCGAACGACACCGTCACCATGACAGCCGCCGGCGCGCGGCAGAAGCCGACCCGGCTCGGCCTCGCACGCGGCAAGACGATGAGCGTCCAGAGCGCAATCAGGGCGGTGGCGGTGATCTCGGCGAATGACGTCGCGGTCGCGGTCGCCGGCAAGCTCGACGGCGACGAGGCAACCTTCGTCGAGCGCATGAACCGGCGGGCGTCGCAGCTCGGCATGAGCAAACCGTGGCTTCGACGACAGGCCCGGCGATAAACGGCCTGACGGGCAGCGCTTGGCGTCTCGTCGAAATCCAGTCGATGGATGACGCGCAAGGCACCACCAGACCCGACGATCCGGACAAGTACCGGATGCAGCTCGAAGCG
>SXHP01000023.1 GCA_005773165.1 Sphingomonadales bacterium
GCTCGCCATCGACGAGCCTTGCATCCTGGTCATCCGCGGCTCGGGCCCGATCGGCTGGCCGGGCTCGGCGGAGGTCGTCAACATGCAGCCGCCCGACCATCTGGTCCGGCGCGGGATCATGGCGTTGCCGACCTTGGGCGACGGCCGTCAGTCGGGCACGTCGGACAGCCCGTCGATCCTCAACGCCTCGCCCGAGAGCGCGGCGGGCGGCGGGTTGGCGTGGCTGAGGACGGGCGACACGATCCGCATCAACCTGAAACAGGGGCGGTGCGACGCGCTGGTCGATGACGCGGAGATCGCGAGGAGGCGCGTCGAGCCCGCGGCGCCGGTTCCGGAGAGCCATACGCCATGGGAGGAGCTGTACCGGGAGAAGACCGGGCAGTTGGGCGAGGGCGGGGTGCTGGAGTTCGCGGTGAAGTACCGCGGGGTGGCGGCGAGGACGCCGCGGCATAATCACTAGCGGGTCGTCACCCTCACCCTTCCGCGCCTTCGGCGCTCCCTCCCACGCCCACCGGGAGAGGGAGGAGCCCGCTCGCCGCAGGCGAGTGGGAAGGGTGAGGGTGACCTTGCTCAGCCCTTCATCGCCTCCAGCTCGACGCCCTTGGTCTCGTGGATGAAGCGCTGGACCAGGAAGAAGCTGATCAGCGCGCAGACCGCGTAGAAGCTGTAGCTCGCCGCAAGACCGATCCCCACCGCCATGATCGGGAAGGTCTGCGCGATCAGGTAGTTGGAGAACCACTGGGCGAAGCCGCAGACCGCGAGCGCTGACCCGCGGATCTGGTTGGGGAACATCTCGCCCAGCATGACCCACATGATCGGACCCCAACTGACGTTGAAGAAGATGACGTAGAGGTTGGCGGCGACCACCGCGAAGGTGCCAAGCCCCTGCGACAGGACCAGCTTGCCCGTCGGATCGAGCGAACCCTGGCTGAACGCATAGACCATCGCGAACAAGGTGACGGTCATCCCCGCCGATCCGATCAGCAGCAGCGGCTTGCGCCCGATCTTGTCGACCAGCGCGATGGTGATGAAGCACGCCGCGATCGACACCGCGCCCGAGAGGATGTTGATCAGCAGCGAGTCGCTCTCGGTGAAGCCCGCGAGCTGCCACAGGGTCGCGCCGTAGTAGAAGATGACGTTGATGCCGACGAGCTGCTGGAACACCGCCAGCACGAGGCCCGCCCAGACGATCGGGCGAAGCAGCGTGCCCGGCGCGCGGACGTCGGACAGGCGCGGACGGTGATCGGCGGTGAAGCTGCCGCGGATTTCCTCCAGCTTGGCCTTGGCGACGATCTCGCCGAACAGTTTGGCGAGCACCACGCCCGCCTGATCGTGACGGCCCTTGGAGACGAGAAAGCGCGGGCTTTCGGGAATGAAGAACAGCGCGACGAGGAACACCGCCGCGGGCACCGCCTGCATCAGGTACATCCAGCGCCAGGCCTCGATCCCGCCCCAGAAAAGGTTGGTCGATGCGCCCGCGGCCTGCTGAAGCGCGTAGTTCACGAGGAACGCGGCGGTCAGCCCGGTGATGATCATGATCTGCTGAACGGTGGTCATCCGCCCGCGGATATTCGCGGGCGCGACTTCCGAAATGTAAGCGGGAGACAGCACGCTCGCCGCCCCCACCGCCATGCCGCCCGCGATGCGCGCGAGGACGAAGACGATCTGGTCGGTCGCCAACCCTTGGATGATCGCGCCGATGAGGAAGAGGATGGCGGCGAGGCGCATGACGTTGCGGCGGCCCATCTGATCGGCGAGCGTGCCCGCGAAGAAGGCGCCGATGAAGCAGCCGATCAGCAGCGAGCCGACCGTGAAGCCGAGCCCGCCTTCCGACAATGTGAACGCGGTGCGCAGCCCTTCCTGCGTGCCGTTGACCGCCCCGCTGTCATAGCCGAACAGCAATCCGCCGATCGTCGCCACCGCGACGATGGCGGCGATAAAGCCCAGATTGGTCTGGTCCTCTTGCGCCACTTCATTCTCTCCCGTTGTTTGTGCTTGTTATCGCGGCGACCGCGCCCGGCAGTCCGGCGACGCCGGGGTCGAACGCGAACAGGTCGCCTGCCGAAGGCTGCCCTGTGAGCGCGGCGGGGTCGAGCCCCTTCCGCGCGGTCGTGGCGTAAGCGGTGCGCAGATCGGCGCCGCCGAACGCGATCTTGGTGACGTTGGCGCAAGGAAAGCGCACCTCGCGCTCGATCCCGCCGTCGGGGGCGTAGCGGCGCGCGCGCCAGCCGCCCCACAACCCCGTCCACAGCCCGCCTTCGTTGTCGACGGTGCAGCCGTCGGGCCAGCCGTCCGCGGCATCGATCTGCGCGAAGACCCTCGGCTCGCCCAGCGTGCCGTCAGCGCGGAGCGGCACGGCGTGGATCGTCCGGCCGAGCGTGTCGGTGTGGTAGAGGGTGCGACCGTCGGGCGACACCGCGGGGCCGTTGGTGATGGCGACCGGCGCGAGCCCGCTGTCGCGCACTCGCCCGAGCTCGAGCACGTACAGCCGTCCCGTGGCTTCGGTCTCGCCGTCGTCCATCGAACCGAACCATACCCGGCCCGCGGCATCGACGGTCGCGTCGTTGAGCCGGTTACCGGAGCGATCCGCTTCGGGCGTCGCGATCAGGTCGAACGCGCCGCTCGCCGGATCGAAGCGCGCGACGCCCTGCTGCAGGCCCGCCAGAAAGGCGCCGTCGTCGGCGGGGAGCACCCAGCCGACCTGGCCCGGCGCGGCCCAGGCGCGGTGTTCGCGCGTCGTCGGATCGAAGCGATGAACGCTGCGCGCCTTTATGTCGACGAACCAGAGCGCCGACTCGCGCGTGACCCACACCGGTCCTTCGCCGAGCGTCGCGCCGAGCGCGAGAACCGAATGCGCCTCGCTCATCGCCAACCGGCGTCGACGAAATAATCGTGTCCGGTGCACATCCGTGCGTCGTCCGATGCGAGGAACAGCACCAACCCCGCGACGTCGGCGGGCTGGATACGCCCGTCCAGGCATTGCGCCGCGACGATCTCCGCCTCGCCTTCGGGCGTGTACCAGCGCTCCTGACGCGGGGTCTGCACATTGCCGGGGACGATCGTACTGACCCGAATGCCGTCGCGGCCGAGGTCGCGCGCCATGCTGCGGGTCATGCCTTCGATCGCCGCCTTGGCGGTCTGGTAGACGCAGAGGTCGGCGAGGCCAAGGTGCCAGGAGATCGAGCCAAAGTTCAGGATCACGCCGCCGCCGTTGCGCTTCATGCCGGGCACGACCGCTTGCGCCGCGAAGAACTGCTGGCGCAGGTTGATCGCCATCCGCTCGTCCCAATACGCCGGGGTCACATCGCCGATCGCGTGACGATCATCGTTGCCGGCGTTGTTGACGAGGACGTCGACTCCGCCGAATTCCCGCTCGATCTCCGCGAAGGTGCGGGCCAAAGCGTTGAGATCGGTCAGGTCGAGCAGGCGGAAACGCGGCGCGATGGCGGCGTCCGGCGAGAGGCGTTCAACCAGCGCGCGTGATGCGTCCTCGACGATGTCGACGAACGCGACCTCACATCCCTGCGCTACGAACGCTTCGACTAGGCCCTCGCCGATGCCCGAGCCGCCGCCGGTGACGATCACACGTTTGCCCCGGAGGCTGGGATAGGATGTGCGGCCTGCCTGCGCCGCGGGGCGTAGCGAAACGGTCTCCGTGGTCATGCCGAAAGCAGTCCGCGACCCGCGAGATTGCGCATCAGCGCGATGCCGCCGAAGGTCCAGGGCGTCGCCTGGTCGCAGGTGGTGACACGGTTTACGAGGCGGCCGAGCCGCGGATTGGCGATCGTCACCCGATCGCCGACCTTGTGGGTGAAGCCGCGGCCGGGATCGTCGCGGTCCTGGATCGGCGCGAACAGCGTGCCCAGGAACAGCGCGAAGCGATCAGGATATTGGTGCTGGCTGAGCGCTTGCTTGACCAGTTCGGCGGGATCGCGGCTGATCTCGCGCATCGAGCTGGCTCCGTCGAGCGCATAGCCGTCCTCGCCGTCGATGCGCAGCGTGATCTCGGCGTCGCGGACGTCGTCGAGCCCGAAGCCGCCGTCGAACAGCCGGACGAAGGGGCCGAGCGCGCAGGAGGCGTTGTTGTCC
>SXHP01000024.1 GCA_005773165.1 Sphingomonadales bacterium
GAACGGATAGTTGATCGTCGCCTTGGGCTTGAAGAAGTAGCGCAGCGTCAGCGCATGCGCCTTAACGAACTCCCAAAGGGTGAACGACTTGATGAGTTGTGCGGGGCTCATGTCAAATTCCAACCCGATCAAACATCAGCACGCCCGACACCAGAAATACCCAGAACAGCGACACCGGCAGGAACACCTTCCATCCCAACCGCATCAGCTGGTCATAGCGATACCGCGGCACCGTCGCCTTCACCCAGGAGAACAGAAAGAAGAAGAAGAACATCTTGGCGAACAGCCAGACGATCCCCGGCACCCAATAGAGCGGCGCCCAATCGACCGGCGGAAGCCATCCGCCCCAGAACAGCGTCGCATTCAGCGCGCACATCAGCAGCACGTTGGCGTACTCGCCGAGCCAGTAGAGCGCGAAGCTCATCGAGCTGTATTCGGTCTGATACCCCGCGACGAGCTCCGACTCCGCCTCGGTCAGGTCGAACGGGGCGCGCTGCGTCTCCGCCAGCGAGGAGATGAAGAACATCACCGCCATCGGGAACAGCAGCGGGTTGATGATGAAGCCGTTGATCCCGATGCCGAACATGTCCCGCTGCGCGAGCACGATTCCCGACAGGTTGAACGTCCCCGACCACAGCACGACCGAGATCAGGATGAAGCCGATCGCGACCTCGTAACTCACCATCTGCGCCGCCGCGCGCAGCGCCGAGTAGAAGGGGTATTTCGAATTGGAAGCCCAGCCCGCCAGGATGATCCCGTAGACGCCGAGGCTCGACGCCGCGAGCACATAGAGCAGCCCGACGTTGATGTCGGCGAGCACCACGCCCGCATCGAACGGCACCACGGCCCAGACGATCAGCGCGACGGTGAAGGTAATGATCGGCGCGATCAGGAACAGCGTACGGTTCGCCGCCGACGGGATGATCGTCTCCTGCAGGAAGACCTTCAGCCCGTCGGCAAACGACTGGAGAAGCCCAAATGGCCCTACGACGTTAGGTCCACGCCGCAACGCCATCGCCGCCCAGACCTTGCGGTCGACGTAGATGATCATCGCCACCGCCAGCATCAGCGGCAGCGCGATGACGAGAATGCCGACGATCGTGGCGGCGAACCACGCCCAGCCGTAGGACATGCCCAAGGTCGTGTTGAAGAAAGCGGTCATTCGCCAATACCCGTCACCCCAGCGAACGCTGGGGTCTCGCAATTACAGAGCGTGCGCTTGCCGCACGAGACCCCGGCCTTCACCGGGCTGACGAACGGGGCGCTCATTCCGCGGCCTCCGCAAATTCCTCGCCATGGACCAATTCCGCCGAGCAGCGCTGCATCGTCGGCGAGGCGCGGCAGATGGCGTTGGTCAGGTAGAAGTCGTTGATCGGATAGCCCTCGATCGAACCCGACGCGGTCGCATCGAGCGCGGGCGGGCTCCAGGCGAACGTGACGAGCCCCTGCTCGCGCAATTCGGGCACCTCGCCCGCCATCGCCTCGCGCAGCCCCGAAAGGCTGTCGAACGGCAGCGTATGGCCCAGCACTTCGGACAGCGCGCGCAAGATCGTCCAATCCTCACGCGCGTCCCCAGGCGGGAACACCGCGCGCTCGCCGCGCTGGACGCGACCCTCCAGGTTCACCCAGGTCCCCGACTTCTCGGCATAGGTCGCGCCCGGCAGGATTACGTCGGCATGGCTCGCGCCGACATCGCCGTGGTGGCCGACATAGACCTTGAAGCCCGCGAACCGCGCGTAATCCACCTCGTCCGCACCCAGAAAGAAGGTCAGCTTCGCGTGCGCCACGTCGGCGATGCCGCCCTTCTGCGCATAGCCGAGCATCAGCCCGCCCATCCGCGCCGCGGCCATATGGAGGACGTTGTAGCCGTTCCAACCATCACGAACGAGGTTCAGCGTCTGCGCCAGCTTGAGCGAAGCGCCGTGCCCGCCCTTCAATGCGCCGCCGCCGACGATCACCATCGGCCGCTCGGCCTTGCCGAACGCCTCCGTCACATGGTCGGGCAGCGCGCCCATCAGCGACAGCTCCGCGCCGAGCCACTCCGCCTTGTAGGTCAGCTCGGTCTCCGCGCCGATCGCGAACACCTTGGCCCCGCGCTTGATCGCCTTGCGCAGCCGCGTGTTCACCAGCGGCGCTTCCCAGCGCAAATTTGTCCCGACCAGCAGGATCGCGTCCGCCCGCTCGACGCCCGCGATCGTGGTGTTGAAGTTCACCGCAGCGAGGCTGGACGTGTCGTAATCCATCCCAGTCTGCCGCCCCTCGATCAGCGACGAGCCCATCGCGCGCGCCAGCACCTTGGCGGCGTACATCGTCTCGCAATCGACAAGATCGCCGGCGACCACCGCGACGCTGCTCCCCGCGTCAACTGCGGCGATAGCGGCGAACGCCTCATCCCACGTCGCCGCCGCCAGCTTGCCGCCCTTGCGGATGTACGGCTTGTCGAGCCGACGCCGAACGAGCCCGTCGACGTGGTGGCGCGTCTTGTCGTGCGCCCATTCCTCGTTGACGTCCTCGTTGATCCTGGGAACGCAGCGCAGCACCTGCCGCCCGCGGCTGTCCAGGCGAATGTTGGTGCCGACCGCATCCATCACATCGATGGTGAGCGTCTTACGCAGCTCCCACGGCCGCGCCTCATAGGCGTAGGGCTTGGAGGTCAGCGCACCGCCCGGGCACAGGTCGACGACGTTGCCGCTCAGCTCGCTCGTCACCGCCTTCTCGAGGTAGGACGTGATCTGCATGTTCTCGCCGCGGTAGATCGCGCCGATCTCCTCGACGCCCGCGACCTCCTCGGCGAAGCGGAGGCAGCGCGTGCACTGGCTGCAGCGGGTCATGATCGTCTTGA
>SXHP01000193.1 GCA_005773165.1 Sphingomonadales bacterium
CACAGGTTCAATCCCTGTCGCGCCCACCAGATTCCACCCCCGTCGCGGCAGGAGCCGCGGCGGGGGTTTTGGTTTGTGGCGGGTGCGCTCCCTTCCTCTCTCGGACAAAAGGCAGGCGGAACGCCTCGATACCGTCAGCGTCACACAAGTGTAATTCCGCTGTCACTCCCGAGTCTCGCAACTGGCATCCCGCTGTCATGCGCAGCTCCTAGGGCCCCGCTCGGGGATCGACCGGGGGGCTCTTCCGGCGTCGATCGAGCATGACATCCGGGGAGTTCGACAATGACCAGGTTCCAGCGCAGCTACGCCACCCTTCTCGCGGGCGCCGCGGTGCTGTCCGGTTGCGGGGGCGCGGACAGCGTCGCTTCGCCGGGCGCCGGCAGCATCACCATCGTATCGCCTGCGCCGACTCCCACGCCGACCGCGACCGCGACGCCGACGCCGGGCGCGATCACCGCCGCGCAATTCGCCTCCACCGCCGATCAGACCGTCGCGGCGGCGGCGATCACCGCCGACGAGCAGCTCGCGCTGGTCAATGCGGGCTCGAACAACAACGTCAACGGCGTCGGCAGCACGATCAGCGGCGTGTATCCGGCGGGTGCGGCGTCGCTCGCGGTCGCATCCGATCCGTCGTCGATCAATCCCTTCTTCCAGAGCACGAATTTCGTCGGCGCGCTGAACGGCTCCACCGACACCGCGTTCCAGCAATGGACGTGCAGCTCGACGTCCGCCGAGTTCGGCGGAACGGGCGCGCGCTGCACGGCGGTCCCCGCGGTCGGCGCAGGCGGCTCCGCGGCGGCATGCCCGGCTGGAACGACCGACGACGGCCTAGTCGCGACTTTTCGCGCGTGCCGCCTGCCGTCGTCCATCACGACCAGCCTGACGCTGCCCAAGATCGCGGGCGTCTTCTACCGCCTGCGCGGGCAGACGGAGGTCGGCGCGGACCAGGGCGCGACGGGCGCCGACAGCGGCGTCACGCTGACGATCGCGGCGGGGGTGGTGATCGCCGCGGACTCCTCCGAAGCGACCAACGATCTGCTGATCGTCAACCGGGGATCGAAGATCAGCGCGATCGGCACGCGCGACGCGCCGATCATCTTCACCTCGCAACAGAACCTCGCCAACAACGGCGTGTCCGACGCGAGCCAGGGTCAGTGGGGCGGCATCGTCCTGCTGGGCCGGGCGCCGACCGGAGTCTGCGCGGCCGGCACCGGTCCCAACAACGCCGCGGGCTCGTCGACCACCTGCCAGCAGGCGATCGAGGGCGTCACCGGCCGGTTCTACGGCGGTCCGACCGCGGGCGATTCGAGCGGGCAGATAAGCTATGTCCAGATCCGCTATTCGGGGATCGCGATCTCCGACGGCAACGAGCTCCAGGGTCTGACGCTCGGCGGGGTCGGGTCGGGCACCGTTCTGGACCACATCCAGAGCCACAATTCCGCCGACGACGGGATCGAGATCTTCGGCGGTGCGGCCAACATCCGTTACATCGCGATCACCGGCGCGGACGACGACGGCTTCGACATCGACAACGGCTATCGCGGCTTCATGCAGTTCATGATCGCGGCGCAGCGGGTGATCGGGGCGACCGCCGACTCCTTCTCGACGGAAATTGATTCGAACGGCGCGGAAGATCTGCTGCCGCGGACCTTCTCCACCTACGCCAACTTCACGTTCATCCAGACCGCGGCCGCCCCGGCGGCGATCCGCCAGCGCGGGGGATCGGACATGCGCTACGTCAACGGGGTCGTCCGATCGCCCGCGAACGTCGCGTGCATCAACCTGGTCGCGCGCGAAGGGACCGGAGGGGACCGTTCGACGATCCGCGGGGCGGATGCGGCGCGGCAGGATTTCGGACCGCCGACGTTCAATTCGGTCTATTTCGCCTGCAACGGCCGCTGATCCATGCGTCGATCAGTCGCATTGCTGCTGCTGTCGTCGGTGCTCGCCGCACCGGCGGCGGCCCAGACGACGGGGGGCACGGCCTCCCCGTCGCCGAGCACGCCTCCTCCCGCGCAGACCGCGCCCGCGACCACGTCGCCCGCCAGCCCGCAGGCGGCTGATCCGCAAGCGCCTGACGCCCCGGGCTCCGCCGCGCAGCCCGGCGAGGAGGTGGAGGTCTCCGCGCCCGGATCCGAGCTGGAGGACATCGTCGTCGTCGGGCGGAATGTCCCCAACGCGGTGCGGGCGACCGCACAGGTCACATCCGTGCTGTCCACCGCCGACATCGCACGGACGGGAGAGGGCGATATCGCGGGCGCGCTGACCCGCGTCACCGGATTGTCGGTCGTCGGAGGCGGGTTCGTCTACGTCCGCGGGCTGGGTGACCGCTACTCCTCGTCGCTGCTCAACGGCTCGCCGCTGCCGTCGCCGGAGCCGCTGCGCCGGTCGGTCCCGCTCGACATCTTTCCGACCACGATCGTCGGCTCGGCGGTCGTGCAGAAGACCTATTCGGTCAACTACCCCGGCGAGTTCGGCGGGGGCGTCATCAACCTGACCACCAAGGCGATCCCCGACGACAATTTCGTCAGCGTCGGCGCGAGCATCGCCGCCGACACCGCGACGACGAGCGGACTCGGCTACACCTATTACGGCGGCGACGCCGACTGGATCGGCTTCGACGACGGCACCCGCGACGTGCCCGACTTCATCCGCGACGCGCCAAAGGGCGACGGACTGATCGAAGCCGCGCAGGTCGGGCGGCTGAGCAACGCCAACACCACGTTGCTCCAGCGCAACAACCAGCTGCCCGCCAACTGGTCGGGCGAGGTCAGCGGCGGATCGGTCTATGATCTGGGAGCCAGCCGGCTGGGCGTGATCGCGTCGATCAGCGCCAGCAACACCTTCCGCACCCGCGCCGCCACCCAGAAGGACACGGTCGTCGAGTCGGGCGCGCTGCGCAACGATTTCCGCACGCTGCTGACGGACAACCGCATCGTCGCCAACGCGCTGATCGGCGCAGGGCTGCAGTGGGACGAGAACACGATCCGGCTGACCAACGTCTACATCCACGACACGCTGAAGCAGGCGCGCGGCGCGGCGGCGGTGCTGTACAACAACGCCAGCGGCTTGCGCTTTCAGCAGAACACCAACTGGTTCGAGCGGCAGCTGTTCGAATCGCAGCTCGTCGGCGAGTTCAAGCCGACCGACGCGCTGCGCATCGACGTCCGCGGGGCGTACGCCAATTCGAAGCGCAATGCGCCGTACGAGCGCCAGTTCGACTATCTGTGCTCCGACCGCACGACCAACGGCCTGCAGATCATCAACAACGGTGGGCAGGACACAAACGGGTTCCAGTGCAACGGGGCATATCAGGTGACCGGCCGCTTCACGCCGTTCGCGTCGATCGTGTTCTCCGAGCTGAACGAGGATCTGTACACCGGCCAGGCCGACCTGTCGTACAAGCTCGACCTGGATCGGCCCGCGACTGTCTCGGCCGGATATTTCTACGCCGACACGCAGCGCACGTCGAACCGGCTCCAGTTCAACTACCAGACCAGCCTCGGCGGCGGCACCGTGCCCGGCTATCCGGTCAATCTGCTGCGACCGGACTTCCTGCTCGGCCCCGACGCGCTGAACAATGCGTGCCCGCAGATCGGCCCCAACCTTTGCACCATCCAGCTGCAGTTCAACACGCCGCTGGGCGCTTACGCCTATGACGCCTCGCTCCGCATCCACGCGGGCTATGCGCAAGCGGAGGCGGAGGCTCTGGACGGGCTGCGCGCGGTGATCGGCATACGCTATGAAACCGCGGACGAGCGCGTCACGCCGGTCGACACGGCGACGACCCGGCTGGACAACAGCTATTGGCTTCCCGCCGCGACGCTGACCTGGAACTTTGCGCGCGACATGCAGCTGCGCGCGAGCGCCGCCAAGACGATCTCACGGCCCCAGTTCCGCGAGCTTGCGCCGCAGCAGTTCCGCGACCCGGACTCCGACCGCTTGTTCTTCGGCAATCCGCTGCTGCGCGACTCCGAGCTGTACAACCTTGAAGCGCGCTACGAATGGTTCTTCGCGCGAGACCAGCGCTTCACGCTGGCGGGCTTCTACAAGCGGATCGACAATCCGGTCGAGCAGGTCGGCTTCTACACCGGTTCGGACGACCGTCTGCAGACCGGATTCACCAATCTGCCGCGGGCAACCCTTTACGGCGGCGAAGTCGAGGTCCAGAAATACGTGCCGCTGTCTGGGCTTGGAGAGCTGTTCGCCTCACGCCGCGCGGTGCTGATCGCCAATTACACCTATACGAAGTCGTCGATCACCGCCGATGACGCATGCGTCCCCAACGTGCTGAACCAGACGCTGGGAGGCTGTCCGACCGGCTTCGGCCCGGCGCAGCTTCAGTTCCGCGACGGCGCGGCCCTGACCGGCCAGTCGGATCATCTGGTGAACCTGCAGCTCGGCATCGAGGATACGGAGTCGCTCAGCCAGGCGACCGTGCTGTTCACCTATGCCAGCGACCGAGTCACCAATCGCGGACCTGCGAATCTGTCCGGGGTGGGCTTCCAGCCCGACATCATCGAGCGTCCGGGCGTTCGCCTGGATCTGGTCGTCCGTCAGGGCGTCGAGCTCGCGGGCGGCAAGTTCGAGATCAAGGCGGAGGCGCGCAACCTGACGCGCACCCGCTATCGCGAAAGCCAGACCTTCGCGGGTGGGAACGAGGTGTTCATCAACCGCTACGACCTGGGCCGGGTTTTCTCCCTGGGAGTGTCGGCGACGTTCTGACTTCGCGCCATCGCCGAAAGCGAGGGGTCGGGGGCGGGTTGAGGCCGGGGAAGTGCGGCGGCTGTCGGGCGCTGGGGCGGGTATCGAGAGCACGCCGCGGCCCCGCCCCTTCGAGGGCGGGGATAAGCGGACCCCGCCCCAAACGACACTTCCGCCCCCCTGTTGCAAGACATTGACGCGCCGCCGTAACATGCCATGCGTAGCGCCGGGGCAGCTTGGATGAACGGATGCGATTGAAACTCGACGCGCGCGGGCGCGCGATCCTGCGGCGGCTGCCCGCGATCAACGTCTATTCGGCGGCCGAACTGCTGCTGCTGGCCGGGCTGGCGGCGCAGGCGGCGCGGCTCGTCTGGACGATCGTCACCCCGGTATCTCCGCTTGGCGACTGGCGCCCGGCGCCGGTCGCCGAGGTCGCCTCGCCGGTCGCGCTGCTGACCGGTTTCGATCCGTTCTTTCGTCTGGGCGCGGCAGCGGGGCCGGCGGTCGTCACCTCGCTCCAGCTCACGCTGTTCGGTACCCGTGTCGACGAGGCGTCGGGCGGCGGTTCGGCGATCCTGGCCGGGGCGGACGGCGTTCAACGCTCGATCGCGGTCGGCGAGGACGTGCAGCCCGGGGTCAAGCTGAAGGCGGTCGCGTTCGATCACGTGACGATCGACCGCGGCGGCGTGGCGGAGGATCTGTTTCTCGATCAGTCGGGCGCTACGCCTGCCGAGGCGGGCCAGGCCACGGCGGGAGGAGCGCTCCCGCCGTGGCCCGGCGCAGGCGTGCCGGTGGCGCAGCTCCGTCAGGAGATCGGTTTCATTCCACGGATCGACTCCGGGCGGGTGAGCGGGCTTGTGGTGCGCCCGCAGGGCTCGGGCGCAGCTTTCCGCGCGGCGGGATTGCGCGAAGGCGACGTGATCACTTCGCTGGGCGGCCGCCCGGTCGGCGGACCCGATGACGTGGACCGGATCGCGCGCGACTTCGCGGGCGGCGGCAACGTGCCAATCACCGTCGAACGTGGGCAGGAGACGCTGTCGCTGGCGATCACCGTCGCGGGGCCGCAAAAGTGAAGCGTCTACTCGCACCGATCCTCGCGCTGTCGCTCGCGGCGGGCGCGCACGCCCAGACGACGCTCAACGTTCGCGACGCCGACATCCGCGCGTTCATCGCCGATGCCGCCAAGGTGACGGGCCGCACCTTCATCATAGACAATCGGGTGCAGGGCAAGGTGACGGTGGTCACCGATCGCCCGCTCAGCCGATCGGAGTATTTCGAAGCGTTCCTGTCGACTCTGCGCGCAAACGGCCTCGTCGCGGTGCCCGCCGCCAACGGCGCGTTCCGCGTCCAGCCGATCGACAACGCCGCGTCGCAGCCCAGCCGGGTCGGTTCCGCTGGGGCGAACCGCAACAGCTACGTCACCGAAGTCGTCAGGCTGCGGGCGATCGACGCCCAGAGTGCTGTCGAGACGGTGCGTCCGCTGGTCAGCGCGCAAGGGTCCGTCACCGCCAACCGCGCGGGCAACAGCCTGGTCGTGGTCGACTTCGCCGACAACATCCGTCGTATCCGCGAAGTGTTGCGCCGGATCGACGCGGATTCGGCGTCGACCCGTGTCATCACCTTGCGCAACGCGGGCGCGCGCGAGATCGCGTCGGCGCTCGCCGGTCTGCTCGGTTCGTCGGCGCCTGCGCCCGCAGCCGGGGGGCAGGCAGCGACGGTGGTGAGCGGGTCGGGCGCGTCGGTGGTCGCGGTCGAGAGCTCGAACTCGATCGTGCTGCGCGGCGATCCCTCGACCGTGGCACGGCTGGCGCAGGTCGCGCTCGACCTCGACCGCAAGGCGCGCGACGGCACTGAGATCCGGGTCGTCGCGCTGGAGAACGCCGACGCCGAACAGCTTCTCCCCGTCCTCCAGCAGCTCGTCGGCCAGACCCCGGACCCGGTGCAGGAGACGACGCTGACCCGCGGCAGCTTCCAGCAGTCGAATAACAGCGGTTCGTCGCAGGCGATCAGCGCGCCGCCGGCAGCGCAGCCGGCGCAAGGCGGAGGCGGGGCCGCGACCGCCAACGGGCAAGCGGCGGCGATCAGCACGCAGGGCGGGCGGACTGCCGCGGTCGTCACGCGGTTCGCGGGGGCCAATGCGATCGTCATCGCCGCGCCCGCCGACGTCCAGCGCCAGCTCTCCGACGTCATCCGCCAGCTCGATGTCCGCCGCGAACAGGTGCAGATCGAGGCGATCGTCGCCGAAGTCTCCGACGCGACCGCGAGCCGCCTCGGCGCGCAATTCCTGCTCGGCAACTTGTCGGGCGGCGCGTTCGCCGCATCGACCTACAGCAACACCGCGCCCAATCTGCTTTCGATAGCCGGGGCGATCGGCGCGCGCGAGCTTGCGACCACCACGACGACGATCTCCAACGGCGCGACCACGACCGCGACCGACGCGTCGCTGAGCAATACGCTGGCGCAGTCGGCGATCTCGTCGATCCTGGGGACGAGCGGCGGCTTCGGCGGCTTCGGCGCGCAGATCGGCGATACGATCTTCGGCGCGATCATCAACGCGGTGAAGAGCGACACCAGCTCCAACCTGCTTCAGGTGCCGCACCTGACCACGCTCGACAACCAGCAGGCGCATATCCTGGTCGGGCAGGAGGTTCCGGTGACGACCGGGCAGGCGCTGTCGAACAATTTCGACAATGCGTTCCGAACGGTTCAGCGGCAGAACGTCGGCATCCAGCTGGACGTCAAGCCGCAGGTCAATTCATCGGGGTCATTGAAGGTCTATCTGCGGCTGGAGGTCAGCTCGGTCGCGGGGCCGGTGTCGAGCGACAACAGCGAACTGATCTTCAACAAGCGCGGGGTAGAGAACACCTTCACCGTCGACGACGGCGCGATCGTCGTGATCGCGGGGTTGCTCGACGACGCCGAGCGGCGGACGATCGAGAAAATCCCGCTGCTGGGCGACATTCCCGGCCTGGGCGCGCTGTTCCGGTCCAAGGCGCGGTCGCGGACCAAGACCAACCTGATGGTCTTCATCCGCCCGACGATCCTGCGCACCCGCGAGGATTCGCGCAAGCTGACCGAGCAGCGCTACGGCTATCTTCGGGCGCTTCAGGGCTATGCGGAACCAGGCGTCGAGCCGTCGATCGACCAGCTCGTCCGCGAGTACATGAACGCCGCGCCGCCGATCCCCAAGGCTCCGATGCGGGGGAATATCGAGGATCCGAATATCGCCGCGCCGGTGGTGCGTGGGGTGGCGGAGCCGAAGCGGTGATCATCAGGACGGGCGAGGAGATTAGTGTCTCTCCCCTCTCGATTGCGGGAGGGGCCGGGGTCGGAGCCGCCGGCCCGCTTGCGAACTCCCCCTCCCGCGAGCGGGAGGGGTTAGGGGAGGGCCTGTCCACACGGGAAGCGCTTGAGCTCACAAGCCCTCCCCCGACCCCTCCCGCAAGCGGGAGGGGAGAAAAAGGTAGCGGAAAGGGGATCCCCTACCACTTCGCCCGCAAGTTCGGCGTCGTGCTCGACGGGGAGCGCGTCGCGATGCGCGAGGGGGCGGACCCGCGCGCGCTGCTCGAACTCCGCCGCCATCTCGCTCGGCCCTTCGACGTCGCCTTTGTCGAAGCGCCCGCCTTCGACAAGCTGCTCGCGACCGCTTACGCGATGGACGGGCAGGCCTCGGCGATGGCGCTCGGCGGGATGGGCGAGCTCGACGAGCTCGCCGACCACATGCCGACCGCGGAGGATCTGCTCGACACCGCCGACGACGCGCCCGCGATCCGGCTGATCAACGGCATCATCGCCGACGCGACCCGCAACGGCGTGTCCGACATCCACATCGAACCCTATGAGACCGGCCTGGTCGTCCGCATGCGGATCGACGGCGTGCTGCGCGAGACGATGCGGATGCCGCCGCACGTCGCGCCGGTCGTGGTCAGCCGGATCAAGGTGATGGCGCGGCTCGATATCGCCGAACGCCGGGTGCCGCAGGACGGGCGGATGGGGCTGACGCTCGGCGGCAAGCTGCTGGACGTCCGCGTCTCGACCTTGCCCGCGCGGGCGGGCGAGCGGGTGGTGCTGCGCATCCTCGACAAGGAGAATGCGGGAATCGACCTTGAGGCGCTTGGCCTGACGCCTGCGCTTCATGGCTTGCTGACCGATGCGCTGAGCGAGCCCAACGGCATCATTCTAGTCACCGGCCCGACCGGATCGGGCAAGACGACCAGCCTGTACGCCGCGCTGCGGCTGCTCAACGACGGGACCCGCAACATCCTGACCGTCGAGGACCCCGTGGAATATGCGGTCGACGGGGTAGGACAGACGCAGGTCAATCCGAAAGTCGGGCTGACCTTCGCCGCGGGGCTGCGCGCGATCCTGCGTCAGGACCCAGA
>SXHP01000194.1 GCA_005773165.1 Sphingomonadales bacterium
CGGGTGTTCGAGAAGGCGGCCGCCGAGGGCGCCGAGGCGGTCGTCGTATCCGCCGCGATCGAAGCGGAGATCGCGACCATGCCCGCCGAGGATCGCGGCGAGTTCCTGTCGGAGCTGGGGCTGGAGGAGACCGGCCTCGTCCGCGTCATCCGCGCGGGGTACAAGCTCCTCCACCTCCTCACCTTCTTCACCGTCGGCCCCAAGGAGGCGCGCGCCTGGACCGTCCATGTCGGCGCGAAGGCGCCGCAGGCGGCGGGCGAGATCCACACCGACTTCGAACGCGGCTTCATCCGCGCGGAGACGATCGCCTACGCCGATTACGTCGCGTGCAAGGGCGAGAGCGGCGCGCGTGATGCGGGCAAGCTGCGGCAGGAGGGGAAGGAATATGTCGTGCAGGACGGCGACGTGATGCTGTTCCGGTTCAATGTGTAAGTGCTGCGCGCGCTCGCCGACTCTCCTCCGTCACCCCGGCCTTGTGCCGGGGTCCAGCGTGCGTCGGGTGATGCGGCAAGAGGCTCCGAGGACATCGCTCGCCGCAACCCTGGACCCCGGAACAAGTTCGGGGTGACGGCGGTATGATCGGAACGCTACGGAGCATGGTGAGGCGTTGCTTGGCCCTCCTCTCCGCCCTCGCCCTCGCCGCCTGCGCTTACCCCTACACGCCCCCCGCTCTCGCCCCCGTCTCCCGGCCGGCGGAAACTGCGGCCGGCGCCCTCGCCCCGACCGAAGCGCGCGAGCCCGTCACCATCCTGGTCTCGATCGACGGCCTGGGCGCCAACCGGCTCGGCAAGGGCCTGACGCCGCGCCTCGATGCGCTCGCCGCCGCGGGGGTGCAGGGGTCGATGCGCCCGAGCTTTCCGTCCAACACCTTCCCCAACCACATGACGATGGTGACCGGGCTGCGCCCCGATCGGCACGGGATCGTCGACCAGAAGATGCGCGATCCGGCGCGGCCGGGCGTCACCTTCCGCAACACCGATCCGCTCACCAACCGCGACCCGTTCTGGTGGAACGGGACCGATCCGATCTGGCTGCAGGCCGAGCGCGCGGGCATCCGCACGGGTCCGCTCCACTGGGTCGGCGCGGACGTCGCGATCAACGGCAAGCGCCCGTCGCTGTGGTGGCCGTTCGACAATGCGATCACCGCGCGGCAACGGGTGGACACGCTGCTCGACTGGCTGCGCCGCCCGTCCGACCGGCCGCAGTTGCTGTTGCTGTACTTCGATGCGGTCGATCGCGCGTCGCACAACCTCGGCTATGACTCGCCCGAGGAGCGCGCCGCGATCGCCGACAGCGACGCCGAGATCGGACGGCTCGCCGATGCGCTCGCCGCGATGCGTCAGCCGGCGAACCTCGTCATCGTTTCCGATCACGGCATGGCCCCCGTGCCGCCCGAACAGATCCGTCCGTTGCGCGACGTGATCGATCCCGCGATCATGGAGTCGATCACCGAAGGCCCCTTGCTGGCGATCTATCCGAAGCCCGGCCGGGACGCGGAGGTCGCAGCCCGGCTGAAGCGTCCCCCGGCGCACCTGACGTGCTGGGCGAAGCAGGCGATCCCCGCGCGCTTCCGTTACGGCGCGCATCCGCGCGTGCCGCCATTCCTGTGCATGGCGGATGTCGGGTGGAGCTTTCCGGAGAACCCCAAGGGGTTCACCAAGGGCGAGCACGGCTATGATCCCGCCGATCCCGCGATCGCGGCGTTGTTCATCGCGCAGGGGCCTGCGTTCCGCACCGGCCGTACCCTGCCGAGGTTCGCCAACACCGACGTCTACCCGCTGCTCCGCAACCTGCTCGGCCTGCCGCCCGTTACGGGGATCGACGGCAGCGATGCGCCGTTCCGCGAGATCATGGTGAAGCGCTGATGCAGTATTTCGAAGACATCGCGGTCGGCGACAAGGCCAGTTTCGGCGCGTACCGGGTCGACCGCGACGAGGTGATCGCCTTTGCGCAGAAATACGATCCCCAGCCGTTCCACCTGTCCGATGAGGCCGCGGCCGCGACGCATTTCGGGCGGCTGTCGGCGAGCGGCTGGCACACCTGCGCGATGATGATGGCGATGCTGGTCGAGAACCTGAAGGCGCACGCCCAAGCAGGGCTCGGCTCGCCCGGGATGGACGAACTGCGCTGGCTGCGTCCGGTCTACCCGGGCGACACGCTCCGTGTGGAGACGGAGGTGCTCGACACGCGCGTCTCCGCGTCGCGGCCCGAAATGGGCATCTTCAAAAGCCGCGTCACCGTGTTCAACCAGAACGACGTCGCGGTGATGACGATGATCTCCAACGGCTTGGTGGCGACGCGGCCGCGCGGATAAGCGCCCGGCCGCGCCAACCCGTCAGTCGCGGGCGTCGCGCCGGTTCTCGCGGCGCAGCCCGCGGACGTCCTGCCTGCGCTCCTGCCGGAACTCGCGGCGGTCCTCCCGGCGTTCCTGGCGGAACTGCTGCGGAGTCACCTGCCCGGCGCGATAGGCCTGGCGGTCGCCCTGACGGTCCTGGCGATAGGCGCGCGTGTCGCCGCGGCGATCCTGGCGGAAATCCCGATAGTTCTCGCGGAGCTCGCCACGGGTCGCGCCACGATTGTCCCAATCGCGGCGGTCGAACCCGCCCCAATTGCCGCGACCGTTCCAGTCGCGCCCGCGAAAGCGCTGCTGCGCGCTCCAATAGCGCTGCTGAGCGTTGTTCCAGCGGAACGGACGCCGATAGCGGTCGTAGACGTAGACGCCGGCGCCGGGGTAGAAATAGTCGCCGTACCAGCCGAAGTAGGACGGCTGATAGCCGCCGTATCCGCCGTAGCCGAACCCGTCATAGCCGAAATCGTCGTAATAGCCGCCGTTGCCATAGCCCAGCGCAACGCCGCTGTAGCCATAGCCGTCGGTGCACGCTCCCAGCCCGAGAGCCAGGCCGATCACGGCGCAGACGCCGCCGATACGCTTGATCATGGACACGCTCCGATACCCTGGAGACAGCGGATACGCGCTGCCGCTCGTCGTACAACGAGGGCGGGCCGTCGTGGTTCCGGTGTGGGGTGTTTAGGCGAGCCCGGAGTCGTAGCACCCGAGCTTGCGGCACATGCTGTCCCTTAGTTCGCCACCCCGGACTTGTTCCGGGGTCCAGGGTTGGTCTGGGCGACAGCCTGGAGCCTGAAGCGGCATTGCCTGCCGAGCGCCGGACCCCGGAACAAGTC
The DNA here is from genome assembly GCA_005773165.1 of Sphingomonadales bacterium. Lineage (GTDB taxonomy): Bacteria > Pseudomonadota > Alphaproteobacteria > Sphingomonadales > Sphingomonadaceae > Sphingomonas. Next base: position 3,184 of record SXHP01000194.1, read on the forward strand.
CGGGGTGACGGATGGATTTGCGGAGACAACGTGCCCGGCCCCACCGCGCGCCGTCAGCCGCGGCGAAGCCGCGCCTTATGGCGCACTTCGCCGCGCTGGCCGAGCTTGCGCGTCTCGTGCGGCGGCACGCCGCACGTGCGCGCTGCGCTAGTGCTTCACCCCGCGCCAGACGTTCTGGTACGCGCCCCAGGCCAGGAAGCAGAAGATCACCAGGAATATCACCGCGGCAAGGCCCGCGCCGTGGCGCGCCTCGAGGTTCGGCTCCGCGGTCCAGGCGAGGAAGGCGGCGACGTCGCGCGCCATCCGGTCCTTGGTCGCGCGGGTGCCGTCCGAATAGGTGACCTGACCGTCGGTGGTGATCGGCGGCGGCATCGCGATGTTGAGGTTCGCGAAATACGGGTTGTAGTGAAGACCCTCGGGCGTCTTCGCGTCGGGGAACTTGCGGAGGAGCTCGGCGGGCTGCGGCTGGTACCCCATCAGCAGCGAGTGGATGTAGTTGACCCCGTCCTCACGCGCCTTGGTGATCAGCGACAGATCGACCGGCAGGGCACCGTTGTTGCCGGCACGCGCGGCATTGTCGTTGGCGAAGGGCGACTTGAAGCGGTCCGAGGGACGGCCCGGACGCTGGAACATCTCGCCGGCGTCGTTAGGGCCGTCGGTGACTTCCACCGAGGCGGCGATCGCCTTGACCTCGTCCTCGGAGAAGCCGATGTCGCGCAGGTGGCGGTAATAGACCTGCTTGAGCGCGTGGCAGGCGCTGCAGACTTCCTTGTAGATCTGGAAGCCGCGCTGGCGCGATGCCGCATCGAAGGTGCCGAACGGCCCGTCGAACGACCATTTCTGGGCTGGCGGCTTCGGGGCATCTTCGGCAGCCTCGGCCGGGCCGCCGCTGAAGCCGAGCAGGCCGAAGCCAATGATCAGCGCCGCCACCGCCGCCTTGGCGCCCTTGAGCACCGGCTCCGAGATGCTGGCCGGCAGCGGCAGAGGCCGCTCGAACCAGCCGAGCAGCGGCAGGATGATCAGGAAGTGAGCGAAGTACCAGACCGTGGTGACGCGGCCCAGCACCAGCCACCAGCCTTCCGGCGGCTTGGCGCCGACGATGCCGAGCAGCACGCAGTCGAGCACGAAGATCCAGAAGAACAGGCGGAAGGTCGGGCGGAAGCGGCCGCTGCGCACCCGGCTGGTGTCGAGCCAGGGCAGGATGAACAGCACCAGGATCGAGGCGAACATCGCCAGCACGCCGAGCAGCTTGCTGGGGATCGAGCGCAGGATGGCGTAGTAGGGCAGGAAGTACCACTCCGGCACGATGTGCGACGGCGTCTTCAGCGAGTCGGC
>SXHP01000195.1 GCA_005773165.1 Sphingomonadales bacterium
CAGATGCACGGCGGCAAAGGCATGACGGACGAATATGACATCGGCTTCTACATGAAGCGCGCGCCGGGCCACGCCGAAAAGTTCGGCGACGCCAACAACCACGCCGACCGGCTGGCAGTCACGGCGGGCTATTGACTTGGGCGTAGCGGCCGACCTGCTCCGCCGCGATTTCGCGACGCTCCCAGACCTGATCGCCGCGCACGCGGTCGAGCGCGCGGGCAAGGTCGCGGTGGCGGATGATGCGGGGGCGATCACCTACGCGGACCTCCATCGGGCGATAGACCGCGTCGCGGCGGCGTTGCAGCGCGACGGGGTGGCGCAAGGTCAGGCGGCAGCGATCCTCGCCCATCCGAGCGTCGCGCAGGCGTGCGTGTTCCTCGGCGCGCTGCGAGCCGGGTGCGTCGCAGCGCCGATCGCGCCGTCCGCCACGCCCGAGGCGATCCGGGCGATGATTGCGGACTGCGGCGCGCCGATCGTCTTCGTCGACGAGGCCAATGCCGCGGCGGTCGAGGGCGTCGCCGCCAAGATCGTGCGGCTCGACGATGAGACCTGGCTGTCCGACGCGACCCCGGAGCCCGTGACGATCGCGCCCGAGGACGGCTTCAACATCATCTATTCGTCGGGCACCACCGGCACGCCCAAGGGCATCGTCCAGAGCCACGCGATGCGCTGGCAGCATCTGTTCCGCAACGAGGCGGCGGGGTTCGGCGAGGCGGTGACGATGATCGCGACGCCGCTCTACTCGAACACCACGCTGGTCAGCTTTCTGCCGACGCTCGGCTGGGGCGGCACAGCGGTGCTGATGGCGAAGTTCGACGCGCGGCGGTTCTGCGAATTGGCGGAACGCTATCGCGCGACCCACACGATGCTGGTGCCGGTGCAATATCAGCGCATCATGGCGCTGCCCGACTTCGACGCGTTCGACTTGACCGCGTTCCGGTTCAAGACGTGCACCAGCGCGCCCTTCCCTTCGGCGCTCAAGGCCGACGTGGTCGCGCGCTGGCCGGGGCTGCTGATCGAATATTACGGGATGACCGAAGGCGGCGCGACCTGCGCGCTGCTGGCGAACGCGCACCCCGACAAGCTCCACACGGTGGGACAGCCGCTGCCCGGGCATGAGGTGCGGCTGATCGACGACGATGGCCGCGAGGTGGCGGCGGGCGAGACGGGCGAGGTCGTCGGTCGCAGCCCTGCGATGATGACCGCCTATCACGGGCGCTCGGAGGCCACCCGGGAAGCCGAATGGTACGATGTCGACGGCGCCCGCTACATCCGGCACGGCGACCTGGCGCGGTTCGATGAGGACGGCTTCCTGGTGCTGATGGACCGCAAAAAGGACCTGATTATCTCGGGCGGGTTCAACATCTATCCGTCCGACCTGGAAGCGGTGCTGGCGGAGCATCCGGACGTCGCCGATTGCGCGGTGGTGGGGGTGCCGAGCGCGGCGTGGGGCGAGACGCCGGTCGGGTTCTACGTCGGTGGCGTGGACGAGGCGGCGATCCTGGCCTGGACCAACGCGCGGCTCGGCAAGACGCAGCGGCTCGCCGCGCTTCACCGGGTCGACGAGCTGCCGCGGAGCGCGATCGGCAAGGTGCTCAAGCGCGAGCTGCGCGGCCGGTTGGAGAAGCGGGCATGACGAGCCTCAAGGCGATCATCGACGGCCTGGAGGCGGTCGACGGGGGGTGGCGCGGCGCTATCCCCGCCACGTGGCTGCAGGGGCGAACCGCTTATGGCGGGCTGTCGAGCGCGCTGGCGCTGGCGGTCGCGCAGCGGTCGGATGACGACCTGCCGCCGCTCCGCTCGGCGCAGGTGGCGTTCGTCGGGCCGCTCGCGGGCGCGGTGACGATCCGGGCGCAACGGCTCCGGCGGGGGCGCAACGCGGCGTGGGTGCAGGCGGATGTCGAGAGCGAGGCCGGGCTCGGACTGCGTGCGACCTTCGTGTTCATGCGGGAGCAGGAGTCGCGGATCGACCATGCGGTCGGCAAAGCGCCGGACTTCCCCGCGCCCCATGCGGCCACCGAGACCTTCTTCGGCCTGCCAGCGGTGCCTTTCACCCAGAACTTCGAGTTCGTCGACCGGCGCGACGCGGCGGTCGGACCTGCCGAGTGGCTGCGCTGGACGCGGCTGCGCGAGCGTGATGGGCTCGATCCCACGGTCGAGCTGATCGCGATCGCGGACTGCCTGCCGCCCGCGGCTCTGAAGCTGCTCGGCGGTCACGCGCCGGTAAGCTCGCTGACGTGGCAGATCGACCTGCTCGCGACGCCTGGCACCGACGACGGCTGGTACCTGCTGCACACCGACACCGATCACGCGCGGCACGGCGCGTCGAGCCAGCGCATGGGGGTGTGGAACCGCAGCGGAACGCCGATGGCGACGCAGATGCAGAGCGTGGCGGTATTCGGTTGAAGCGGCGCCCTGTTTGCCCTGAATGATCGAGGGGTCGGGACGGTCCCGCTACATGTTGCGACACTTTCTCGCGCACCCTGACACATGCCCGTGACCTTGTGCTGCGATAGGAAGCGGGAAGCGGCGGGATCGACCCGGCCGCACTGGAGATATTCGCGATGCGTAAAGTGATGCTGGCGGTGGTGCTCTGCGGAGCCGCGTCGCAGGCGATGGCGCAGACGTCCCCCGCCCCGCCTTCCGGCGGCGGCATGCGCGGCGGCATGTTGATGCGCGCCGATGCGAACGGCGACGGGATCGTCAGCCGGGCGGAGGCGATGGCGGCGGCGGCGGCGCAGTTCGACCGGGTCGATGCGGACCGCGACGGCAACGTGACCCGCGACGAGATGCGTGCGGCGCGCGAGGCGATGCGCGGCGACCGGCCGCGGCATCAGCCCGACCAATAACGGGCGCTTGCAAGGCGCCGGGCGGTGAGCCAGTCGGAGGGCGTGGGAGACAAGCCGCACATCCTGCTCGTCGACGACGAGCGATCGATCCGCGAACCGCTCGCGGTGTACCTCGGCAAGCAGGGGTTCCGCGTCACTCAGGTCGGCGACGCGGAGGCGGCGCGGACGCGGCTGGCGGCCTATGCGATAGACCTGGTCATCCTCGACATCATGATGCCGGGCGAGGACGGCTTGAGCCTATGCCGCCATATCGCGGCGACAAGCGATGTGCCCGTCATCCTGCTGACTGCACGCGCGGAGGAGACCGACCGGATCGTCGGGTTGGAGATGGGCGCGGACGATTACGTCGTGAAGCCCTTCTCGCCGCGCGAGCTGGCGACCCGCGCCAAGGTGGTGCTGCGCCGGACGCAGTCGAGCGGCGCGCGGCAGCACGCGCCGGAAAGCGGGTCTTTCGCCTTCGCAGGCTGGGTGCTGAAATCGGGCGAGCGCGCGCTGGTCGACCGTGAGGGCGTGTCGGTGCCGCTGTCGACCGGGGAGTACAACCTCCTTCACGCGCTGGTCACCCGGCCGCGGCAGGTGCTGACGCGCGACCAGCTGCTCGACCTGACGCAAGGCCGCGAGGCGGCGGCGTTCGACCGCGCGATCGACAATCAGGTCAGCCGTCTGCGCCGCAAGATCGAGGGCGATCCCAAGAACCCGGAGATCATCAAGACCGTGTGGGGCGGCGGCTATACGCTGGCGGCCGAGGTCAAGCGCCTGTGAGATGGTGGCCGCGGAGCCTGGCGGGGCAGCTGACCCTGTTGATCGGGCTCGCGCTGTTCACCGCGCAGGCGATCAACTTCGCGCTGCTGCTGCGCGAGCGGCGGCAGTACGCGCTGGCGCAGATCGCGGGTCCCGCCGCCACCCGCTTCATCGACGCGATCGAACGGCCGCAACGGCTGGAGCCCGGGCGCGGGCGGGTGCGGCTGGTCGCTGACAATCCGATCCCCTCGGGCCGACCGCGCGAACTGGGGGTCGAGGCGAGCCTGCGCGGGGCGCTGGCCGATGCCGGGGTCGGCGTCCGCCGGATCGCGACGGGGCTGCGGCCGATCCGACCGGGCAACCCGCTGCTGCGGCGGATGGATCGGGACAAGGCCGAGCGCATGCTTCGCGTGGCGGACGAGCTGGTGATCGCGGTGGAGCGCCCCGGCGGCGGCTGGCTGGTTCAGCGTATGCCTTGGGTCCGCGGCGATCCCGGGTTGGTGTGGCGGCTCGCAGGGCAGACCGCGGTGCTGTTCGTCGTCGTGCTGCTGCCGGTGCTGTGGGCGGTCCGGCGGATCGCGCGGCCCTTGCGCGATCTGACGCGGGCGGCGGAGGACTTCTCGCCGGGCAACGGCGGCGCGGCGGTGGCGGTGCGCGGACCCGACGACGTGGCGCGGCTGATCGCCGCGTTCAACGCGCTGCGGCTGCGGGTCACGGCGATGCTCGACGAGAAAGACCGGATGCTCGGCGCGATCGGACACGATCTGCGGACGCCGCTCGCGGCGCTTCGGGTGCGGATCGAATCGGTCGAGGACGAGGCCGACCGGGCGCGCATGGCCGATACGATCGCGGAGATGAACCGGACGCTCGACGACATCCTGTCGCTGGCGCGGCTGGGGCGGCCCAGCGAGGCGCTGATCGAGGTCGACGTCGCGGCGCTGGTCGACGCGGTGGTCGAGGATTTTCGCGATCTGGGCGCGCCGGTCGAGTTCGTCGAAGCGGAGCGGCTGCCCTTGCGGCTCAGGCCGTCGCTGATCCGGCGAGCGGTGCGCAACCTGATCGAGAATGCGGTCAAATACGGGCGCGAGGCGACCGTCAGCGTCGCGGCGGGCGCGAAGATCGTGGCGATCCGGGTCGCCGACCGGGGCCCGGGCATTCCGGAAGAGCGGCTGGGCGACGTGTTCGAGGCGTTCACCCGGCTGGAGACGTCGCGCAATCGCGAGACCGGCGGGATCGGGCTGGGGCTGGCGCTCGCGCGGGCGATCGTGCGCGAGGCCAAGGGGGACGTGACGCTGGCGAACAGGCCCGAGGGCGGCCTGGTCGCGACAATCACCCTGCCGCGCTAGGCTCGGTGACCCGCAGCATCGCCAGCGCCGCGAGCACCATCACGCCCGCGGCGAACGCCATCGTCCAGATCGGCTCGGTCGGGAAGAAGGCGCGCATGATCGAGCCCATCACCGTGGCGACGAGCAGCTGCGGCACCACGACGAAGACGTTGAACAGCCCCATGTAGACGCCCAGCTTGCGCTGCGGCAGGCTGGAGGCGAGAATGGCGTAGGGCATGGCGAGGATCGACGCCCAGGCGATGCCGATCCCCACTTCGCTGACGAGCAAGGCGCGCGGGTCGCGCAGCAGCAGGAAGCTGGCATAACCCGCCGCGCCGCAGAGCAGCGCGAGCATATGGGTGCGGACTCGGCCGATCCGCGCGGCGACGAACGGCAGCAGGGTCAGCGCGACGATCGCCGCGACGCCGTTGTACGTCGCGAAAAGGACGTCGACCCAATTCGCGCCTTCCTGGTACGCAGGCGTGCCGATCGCGGGCGCGCCGTAGAAATACTGGGTCACGACGGGGGTGGTGTTGATCCACATGATGAACAGCGCCGACCAGCTGAAGAACTGGACCAGCGCCAGGCGCTTCATCAGCGGCGGCATGCCCGAGAAGTCGCCGACGAGGTGGCCGAGCATGCCCGGCGCTCGCCCCGCGCGCGCCATCGCGATCGCGATGCTGCTGGCCAGCCCATAAGCGATCAGCAGAGCCCCGAGGAGGTACACCTCCTTCTTCAGGTCGAAGCTCCACACCGCGCCGAGCACGACCGCGCCCGCGGCGATCCATACGAGGGGGGAGGTGTAGCGGCGCGTCGAGAGTACCCGGAGATTGTGGTCCTGCTCGGCCTCTTGCCGCGCCTCGAACCCGCGCATCTCGTCGGGCGAGTATTCGGTGGTGGTCACGACCGTCCACAGCACCGCCGCGAACAGCGCCGCGCCGCCGAACCAGAAGGCGTAGCGGACGGTGTCGGGGATCGCGCCCGGAGGCGCTTCGTTCGACACCCCCCATTGCTCCAGCGCCCAGGGGAAGATCGAGCCGACGACCGCGCCCGCGCCGATGAAGGCGGTCTGCACGGCATAGCCGACCCCGTGCTGATCGCGCCGCAGCATGTCGCCGACGAAGGCGCGGAACGGCTCCATCGACACGTTGAGCGACGCATCGAGCACCCACAGCATCATCGCGGCGAACAGAAGCGAGGGGACTTCGGGCATCACCAGCAGCGCGAAGGCGGCGAGGATTGCCCCCGCGAGGAAGTACGGCCGCCGCCGCCCGAGACGCCCCAGCCAGGTGCGGTCGCTCATGTGGCCGATCACCGGCTGGACGAGCAGCCCAGTCAGCGGCGCGGCGATCCACAATGCAGGCAGATCGTCGAGGTCGGTGCCGAGCGACTGGAAGATGCGGCTCATGTTCGCGTTCTGCAGCGCGAAGCCAATCTGAATGCCGAAGAAGCCGAACGAGATGTTCCACAAGCCCCCGAAGCCCTGGCGCGGCTTTTCGCGCGGCGAAACGAAGTCGTACGTGGCGGCCATATTATACCCTTGAAGAGCGGCGGACGACGAGGCGGGTCGGAAGCACGACGCTCTCGACGGCTTCGCCGCGAATTTGCGCGAGAAGGAGTTCGACCAGCCGGCGGCCCGCGAGGCCCGCGTCCTGTACGACGGTGGTGAGCGGCGGATTGGCGAGCCCTGCCGCGGGAATGTCGTCGAAACCGACGACCCGGACGTCCTCGGGCACCCGCAGCCCGGCCGCCGCAAAGACGCGGATGGCGGCGAGCGCGATCAGGTCGCTGGCCGCGATCAGGCCGTCGAACGGCGCGCCCGCGCCGAGCAGCGCGGCCGCCGCGCGAGCGCCGTCCTCTTCGGTCGAGATCGCCGGGGCCTGCAGCCGGGGATCGGCGGCGAGACCCCGTTCGGCCAGCGCGCGCGCGTAGCCGCGATAGCGGTCAAAGGATTCGGGGTAATGGTGGGTCGCGTCGCCAAGAAAGGCGATGCGGGTGCAGCCCTGGTCGAGCAGGTGCCGGGTCGCCGCCTCGCCCCCGCCGACATTGTCGCAGCCGACCGTCAGGCCGGGCTCGCCCGCCTGCACCGATCCCCAGCGGATGAAGTGCGTTCCCTGCTCCACCAACTGCCCGAGCCGCGCGCGGTAATCGTCATAATCGCCGTAGCCGAGCAGGATCAACCCGTCCGCGCGGTGGCCGTCCTCGTAATCGGCGTGCCAGTCGGACGAGAAATGCTGGAAAGACACCAGCAGGTCGTGGGCGTGATCGGCGCAGGCGCGCATCATCGAGCCCAGCATCGCGAGGAAGAACGGATTGATCAGCGTGTCGTCGGGCGTCGGATCCTGGAACAGCAGCAGCGCGAGGGTGCGCGTGTGGCCGCTGCGCAGATTGGAGGCGGCGCGGTCGACGGTGTAGTTCAGCTGCTTGGCGATCGCTTCGATCCGCTGGCGCGTCGCAAGGCTGACCGTCGGGCTGCCGCGAAGCGCGCGCGACACCGTCGGCTGCGAGACGCCCGCCAGATGCGCGATATCGAACGACGTGGCTTTGCGCTGGGCCGCCAAACTAGCCTCTCCGCCGGTTTGCCCGGTGCCTGCCAAAACACCGCAAAACGGACCGGGGGTCAAACGAAACCTAAACCTGCCCCGCGTGTGTCCTAACAGCCACAAAAACATTCGTTCCGATGCGGCGCGGTTGAATACGTATGTACGTCGATTGGCAATCGGCTGCGCCCACCGCAAGAACCGGCGGGACGAGCCCGCGGTGCGCGAGATGCCGCACGGGCCATGGGGAGACGATCATGACTGTTGCCAATCGGGGTTCGGCGGAGGCCGCCCGCACTCTTCTGAAGATCGGGACCAGCAGCGCCGCCATCGCGTGCGCGCTGGCGTTCGCCGCGCCTGCGTTCGCGCAATCGACCAAGGTCGAAGACCCCGCGGCGAGCACGAGCAGCGCCGCCAACCCGAACGAGCCGGGCAGCGCCGAGCAGCAGAAGGCGGACAACGCCGCGGTCACCGGCGAGACCACGCCTGCGGTCGAGACTGCCGAGACCCAGGCGGCGGTCGAGGCGCCGGGAGCGGCCGACGGCGACATTATCGTCACTGGCTTCCGCCGCAGTCTCGAGAATGCGGTCTACGAGAAGAAGACCCGCGATCAGGTGATCGAATCGATTTCGGCCGAGGATATCGGCAAGCTGCCCGACGCCTCCATCGCGGAGTCGATCGCGCGCCTGCCGGGCGTGACCTCGCAGCGGGTCAGCGGCCGGTCGAACTCGATCTCGATCCGCGGCTTCGCGCCCGACTTCTCCACCACGCTGCTGAACGGCCGCGAGCAGACCTCGACCGGCGACAACCGCGCGGTTGAATACGATCAGTATCCGGCGGAAGTCGTCAACCAGGTCCTGATCTACAAGACCGCCAACTCTGGCCTCATCGGGCAGGGACTGTCAGGCACCGTCGACCTGCGCACCATCCGCCCGATCGAGTTCGGCCGCCGGGTGTTCTCGATCGGCGCGCGCGGCACCTATGCCGACATCGGCAAGCTCAACGAAGGGTCGCAGGACAAGGGCTATCGCGCGACCGCGACCTATGTCGACCAGTTCGCCGACGACACGATCGGCGTCGCGCTGTCGGCGTCCTACCTGGACGAGCCGTACCAGATTCAGGAATTCAACGCCTGGGGCTATGCGACGGGAAATCGTGTCGGGGAAACCAGCACGACGGCGGCGATAGGCGGCTCCAAGTCGTACGTGACCTCCACCCAGCTCAAGCGCCTGGGCCTGTCGGGAACGATCGAATACAAGCCGACCCCGCAGATCACCGCGACGCTGGACGGCTTCTTCTCCGATTTCGACGACGACCAGATCAAGCGCGGCATCGAGCTGCCGCTGGCGTTCGGCGGCGGCTTCGGAACGGTGTTCAACCCGACCCCGGCGAACTCGACGGTCGAGGACGGGCTTATCACGTCCGGCACCTTCTCCAACGTCCAGGGCGTCGTCCGCAACGACAGCTTCCGGCGCAAGGCGAAGCTCTATTCGTTCGGCTATAACGGCAAGTACGAGGGCGACGAGGGTTGGAACGCCCAGATCGACGTCAGCATGTCGCGCACCGAGCGCAGCGAGCGCATCCTCGAGACCTATGCCGGCACGGGCTATGGCGTGGCGCTTGGCGCGACCGACACGATCGGCTTTACCAGCGGCAACAACGGCACGGTGTTCGATCCGCAGCTGAACTACGCCGATCCCAACCTCATCCTGCTGACCGACCCGCTCGGCTGGGGCGGCGCCAACGTCCAGGCGGGATATTTCAACGACCGCCGCGTCGTGGACGACCTGAAGCAGTATCGCGTCGAGGTGGAGCGCGAGTTCGACAACCTGCCGATCTCCTCGCTGCGCTTCGGGCTGAACTACACCGACCGCAACAAATCGCTGCGCCCCAACGAGGCGATCATCCAGCTCGCCAACGGCGCGCTGCAAACCCCGCTGCCCACGCAGTTCCGCCTGGAGCCGACCGACCAGACCTATCTGGGGCTCGGGCCGATCCTGAGCTACAATCCGGAGGATCTGCTGTCCGGCGGCGTCTATCGACTGCTGTCCAACAACGCGAACCTGGATGTGGTCGCCAAGGCGTTCACGGTCCAGGAGCGGATCATGACCTCCTACTTCCAGGCGAACATCAAGCAGGAGGTCGGGTCGGCCGAGCTGACCGGCAACGTCGGCGTGCAGGGCGTCTTCACCAATCAGAAGTCGTCGGGCAACGTCACCGCGAACGGCGCGCTGGTGCCGGTGACCCGCGGCGACGACTACATCGACATCCTGCCGAGCATCAATCTGTCGCTGCGGTTCCCGAGCGACTTCGTGATCCGTGCGGCGGCGGCGCGGCAGATGCAGCGCCCGCGGCTGGACGACATGCGGGTCGCGTTCGCCTACGGCTTCGATGCGAACCAGGGCATCCTGAGCGGGAGCGGCGGCAACCCGCTGCTGCGCCCGATCCGGTCGAACTCGTTCGACGTGACGGTAGAGAAGTATTTCGGCACGCGCGGCTATCTGGCGGCGCAGGGGTTCTACAAGGACCTGAAGAGCTTCGTGTACAATTTTGCGGACACGAACTTCAGCTTCGCCGGGTTCCCGCTGCCGGCGAACGCGCCGCCTTCCACGCCGATCATCGGGACCGGAACGGTGCCGATCAACGGCGAGGGCGGCAGCATCTACGGCGCGGAGCTCGCCGGGACCTTGCCGCTGGGCGAGATCGTCGGGGCGCTCGACGGCTTCGGCCTGACCGGCGGCGGATCGTACACCAAGACGAAGATCACCCCGACGCCCGGCGGCAATGCCGAGGATATCCCCGGCTATTCGCGCTGGGTCGCGAACGGGACCGCGTATTTCGAGAAGTGGGGCTTCTCGGCCCGCGGATCGGTGCGCTACCGTTCGACCTTCATCGGCGAGCTGTCGGGCTTCGGCGCGAACCTCATCCGGCGGCGAGCGATCGGCGAAATGATCGTCGACGGGCAGATCGGCTATGATTTCTCCAATGGGATGCTCCGGGGCCTGTCGGTGTTCGTGCAGGGACAGAATCTGACCGACGAGCCGTTCGTGACGATCAACGGCAGCGCGCGCAATCAGGTGATCGACTATCAGACCTACGGACGTCGCTTCCTCGCAGGCGCCTCGTTCAAGTTCTGATGCCGGCGGCCGCCCCGTTCGCCATGCGGTGAGCGGGGCGGCGGTAACGGAGATGGGTATGTCCGATCCCAGCCGCCGTTCGGTCGTCATCGTCGGCGGCGGCACCGCAGGGTGGATGGCCGCGGCAGCGATCGCGCGCTTCGCGCCGCGGGGCACGTCGATCCAGTTGGTCGAATCCGATGCGATCGGGACGGTCGGCGTCGGCGAGGCGACGATCCCCCAGTTGCGGCTGTTCAACGCCTCGCTCGGCATCGACGAGGACCAGTTCGTCCGCGAAACCGGCGGCACGTTCAAGCTCGGCATCCGCTTCGACGACTGGTCGGGCGACGGCAGCCGGTACATCCATGCGTTCGGCACGCTTGGACGCTCCCTGGGGCTGGTGCCCTTTCACCATTATTGGTTGCGGCATGCGCAGCGCGGCGGAGCCTCGTCGCTGTGGGACTATTCGTCCAGTGCCTGCGCCGCGGCGGCCGGGCGGTTCGCGCGCGATCTCGGGCGGCCCGAGCTGCCGAGCGGGGTCGCCTGGGCGTTTCACTTCGATGCGGGGCTCTACGCCGCGTTCCTGAGACGGCACGCCGAGGCGGCGGGAGTGATGCGGCACGAAGGGCGTGTGGTCGCGGTCGGGCGTGCGGAGAACGGCGATGTCGCCAGCGTGACGCTCGACGACGGGCGCGCGATCACCGGCGACCTGTTCGTCGACTGCTCGGGGTTTCGCGGGCTGCTGATCGAGAAGACGCTCGGCGCGGGGTATGACGACTGGTCGCGATACCTGCCCTGCGACCGAGCGCTGGCGGTGCCGAGCGAAGCGACGCGCCCCTTTGCGCCGTTCACCCGGGCGACCGCGCGCGAGGCGGGATGGCAATGGCGCATCCCGCTCCAGCACCGCACCGGCAACGGGCTGGTCTATTCCAGCGAGCATCTGTCGGACGATCGCGCCGCCGAGCTGCTGCTCGGCAATCTCGATGCGAAGCCGCTCGCCGATCCCCGCCCGCTCCAGTTCGTCACCGGCAAGCGGCGGCGGGCCTGGGTGGGCAATTGCGTGGCGCTCGGGCTGGCCGCGGGGTTCATGGAGCCGCTCGAATCGACCAGCATCCATCTGATCCAGTCCGGCGTCGCCCGGCTGCTGGAATACTGGCCGGGCCCGCGGATCGCCGAGGCCGACGTCGCCGAATACAACCGGCGGACCGATGGCGAGTGGCTGGCGATCCGCGACTTCCTGGTCCTCCACTATCACGCCAATTCGCGGCCGGAGCCGTTCTGGCAGGCGCGGCGCGCGGCGGCGATCCCCGAGACGCTGGCGGAGCGCATCGCGTTGTTCCGCGAGAACGGGCGGGTGCGCCACGATCCGGACTCGCTGTTCACCGAAGTCGGCTGGGTGCAGGTGATGATCGGCCAGGGTGTGACGCCCGCCGGTCACCATTCGCTCGCCGACGGGCCGACCGAAGCCGAACTCGCCGAGTTCCTGTCGCTCGCCGCACGCCACGCCGCCCAGGTGGCGGGCAAGATGCCGCCGCACGACGCCTACCTCGCCGCGCATTGCGCCGCCCCTTCTCCCCAGCCGAAAGCCGCCTGATGAAGATGCTTGCTCCCCTTCTCGCCCTGCTCGCCGCGCCGGCGGCGGCGCAGGATTACCGCGCGCGGCTGCCGCAGGACGAGGTGATCTATTTCGTCCTGCCCGACCGGTTCGAGAACGGCGACCGCGCCAACGACCGCGGCGGGCTGACCGGCGACAGGATGCGGACGGGGTTCGATCCGACGCACAAGGGCTTCTTCCACGGCGGCGACCTGAAGGGGCTGCAGCAGCGCCTGCCCTACATCCAGGCGCTGGGCGCGACCGCGATCTGGGTCGGGCCGATCTTCAAGAACAAGCCCGTTCAGGGCGGGCCGGGTCAGGAGAGCGCGGGCTATCACGGCTATTGGGTAACCGACTTCACCCAGGTCGACCCGCATTTCGGCACCAATGCGGACTTCAAGGCGCTGGTCGACGCGGCGCATGCGCGCGGGATCAAGGTGTACATGGACATCATCGTCAACCACACCGCCGACGTGATCCAGTTTCGCGAGTGCGACGGAAAGCAGTCGTGCCCGTATCGCGGCATCGCCGACTACCCGTACCAGCGCCAGGGTGGCCCGGCGGGGAAGCCGATCAACTCGGGCTTCGCCGGCGACGCGGTGCAGACCGCCGAGAATTTCGCCAAGCTGACCGACCCGAGCTACGCCTACACGCCCTACGTTCCGGCGGCGGAGGCGCAGGTGAAGGTTCCGGCGTGGCTCAACGACCCGCAATACTACCACAATCGCGGCAACACCACCTTCACCAACGAGAGCAGCACCTACGGCGATTTCGTCGGACTGGACGATCTCTATACCGAGCATCCGCGCGTCGTGCAGGGCATGATCGACATCTTCGGCGACTGGATTGACCGGTACGGCGTCGACGGGTTCCGCGTCGACACCGCGCGCCATGTCGCACCCGAGCTATGGCAGAAGTTCGTTCCCGCAATGCTCGCGCGCGCCAAGGCGAAGGGCATTCCGAACTTCCACATCTTCGGCGAGGTCGCGTACGAGACGCTCGACGTCGGCATGCTGGCGCGGCACACGATCGTCGACAAGTTCCCCGGCGTGCTCGACTTCGCGTTCCGCCAGGCGGTGCTCGGCAGCCTGACCAAGCCCGAGCCGGGCGCGTGGGACAAGTTCACGCTGGGCGATGCGCTCTACGCGGGCGGGTACGACACCGCGATCACGCTGCCGACCTTTGTCAGCAACCATGACGCGGGGCGGATCGGCTTCTACGTGCGCAAAGCGCTGCCGCAGGCGTCGGACGCCGAGGTGCTGGCGCGCGTCCGGCTGGCGCATGCGATGTTGCTGACGCTGCGCGGGGTGCCGACGATCTATTCGGGCGACGAGCAGGGCTTCGCGGGCGACGGCAACGACCAGGACGCGCGCGAGGACATGTTCGCGAGCAAGGTCGCGACGTACAACGACAACAAGTTGATCGGATCGTCGGCGACGACGGCGACCGCCAGTTTCGGGCAGACCCACCCGCTGTTCGAGGACATTGCCAAATTGTCTCGCCTGCGCCTCGCCACGCCTGCGCTCACCCGCGGCAAGCAGGTGCTGCGCGCGCGAAGCGACGAAGCGGGGTTGGTCGCGCTGTCGCGCTTCGATCCGGCGACGGGCGCAGAAGTGCTCGTCGCGTTCAATACGTCGGACAAGCCGGTGACGCAGAACGTCCAGGTCGAGGTCGCCTCGACCCGGTTCAAGCCGCTGGCGGGCCCCTGCCCCGCCCGCGCCGCCGCGCCGGGGAGCGTCAGCGTCACGCTGCCCGCCTTCGGCTATGCCGTGTGCGCGGCGGAGGCGAAGTGATGGCCGAATGGTGGAAGGGCGCGGTCGTCTACCAGATCTACCCGCGCAGCTTCGCGGATTCGAACGGCGACGGGGTCGGCGACCTGCCGGGGATCACGCGGCATCTCGATCATGTCGCGAGCCTGGGCGTCGACGCGATCTGGTTGTCGCCGTTCTTCACCTCGCCGATGAAGGACTTCGGCTACGATGTCGCCGATTACCGCGGTGTGGACCCGATCTTCGGGACGCTCGACGACTTCGACGCGCTGGTCGCGCGCGCGCATGCGCTGGGGCTGAAGGTCGTCATCGACCAGGTCTATTGCCATACGTCGGACCAGCATGCGTGGTTCGCCGAGAGCCGATCGAGCCGCACCAACCCGAAGGCCGATTGGTACGTCTGGGCCGACGCCAAGCCCGACGGATCGCCGCCGTCGAACTGGCAGTCGGTATTCGGCGGCCCGGCATGGACCTGGGACGCGCGGCGGCAGCAATATTACATGCACAATTTCCTGCGCGAGCAGCCGCAGATCAACGGCCATTCGCTGGAGGTACAGGAAGCGCTGCTCGACACCGCGCGCTTCTGGCTCGACCGCGGGGTCGACGGATTCCGCCTCGATGCGCTCAATTTCATGATGCACGACCCCGTGCTGACCGACAATCCGCCCGCGCCGCTGACCAACAAGGCGCGGACGCGCCCGTTCGACTATCAGCTCAAGCGCTTCAACCAGGGCCACGCGGACATCACCGGCTTTCTCGAGCGCATCCGCGAGACGATGGACGAATATGACGGCCGGTTCACCGTCGCCGAGGTCGGCGGCGAGGACGCCGATCGCGAGATGAAGCTGTTCACCGCCGGGAACGCGCGGCTGAACACCGCCTACGGCTTCGCCTTCCTCTACGCGCCCGCGCTGACGCCGGAAGTGGTCGACGATGCGGTGTCGGCTTGGCCCGACGCGGCCGGTGTAGGCTGGCCGAGCTGGGCGTTCGAGAACCACGACGCGCCGCGCGCGATGACGCGCTGGCCGTCCGCGCCCGGGCACGCGCACGCCTTCGCCGCGTGCAAGATGGCGCTGCTGTTCTGCCTGCGCGGCAACGTGTTCTTATACTACGGCGAGGAGCTGGCGCTGACGCAGGTCGACGTGGCGTTCGAGGATCTGCAGGACCCGGAGGCGATCGCCAATTGGCCGCTGACGCTGTCGCGCGACGGGGCGCGGACGCCGATGCCGTGGGTCGCCGACGCGCCGTACTGCGGTTTCTCCACCGCCAAACCGTGGCTGCCGGTCGGGCAAGATCACCAAGCGCTCGCGGTCGACCGGCAGGAGGGCGACCCGGAGTCGATCCTGCACCTGACCCGGCGGATGGTCGCGCTGCGCAAGGCGCATCCGGCGCTTGCGGTGGGAGACTGGCGGACGCTTCACGCCGGTCCGGCGCTGCTCGCCTTCGAGCGCGAGGGCGGCGGCGAGACGCTGCTGTGCGTGTTCAACCTCGGTGCGGAAACGCTGACATGGGCGCCTGCCGAGCCGGAGGCGTGGCGGGTGATCGAGGCGGTGAACGGGGCGGAGGCGTGGGTGCTTCCGGCTTATGGCGCGGTGATCGCCGAGCGGGCGGGGTAACGTGACGAACACCCGACCTTTCCCCGTCGCCCCGGCCTTGAGCCGGGGCCCCGCTTCTTCTTGACGGCGTTACAAGAAGAAGCGGGACCCCGGGTCAAGCCCGGGGTGACGAAGAAGGCTACTTGGTTGCAGTCGGAAAGCCCCGCTGCTTGAGGAGCGCGTCGACGTCCGGGTCGCGGCCGCGGAAGGCGCGATAGGCTTCGGCGCGGTCCGTCTCGTTGCCGGTCGACAACAGCACGGTTGCGAAGCGGTCTGCGGTCGCCTTGTCCCAAGGGCTCCCCGCCTCCTCGAACGCGGCGAAGGTGTCGGCGTCCATCGTTTCCGACCAGAGGTAGCTGTAATAGCCCGCCGAATAGCTGTCGGACGAGAACAGGTGCTGGAACTGCGGCACGCGGTGACGCATCACCAGCTGCTTGGGCATGCCAATCTCGGCCAAGGCGGCGCGCTCGAAGGCGTCCGGGTCGACGACGCCGTCGGCCACGGTGTGCATCTTCATGTCGACGATCGCGGAGGAGAGATATTCAGCGGTGGTGAAACCCTGATTGAAGGTCTCCGACGACTTGACCTTGTCGAGCAGCGCCTGGGGCATCGGCTGCTTCGTCTGGTAGTGAAGCGCGTATTTGTCGAGCACGTCGCGGGTGAGCAGCCAATGCTCGTTCACCTGGCTGGGGTATTCGACGAAGTCGCGCGGGGTGCCGGCAAGCCCCGGATAGGTCACGTCCTGCAGCATCGCATGGATCGCGTGACCGAACTCGTGGAACAGCGTCTCCGCGTCGTCGAGGCTGATGAGGACGGGCTCGCCGGCCGCAGGCTTGGCGAAATTGTTGTTGTTGGAGGAGATGACGCGCTGTGCGGGCGCGAGGCCGCGCTGGCCGCGGTACGTGTTGGCCCAGGCGCCCGAGCGCTTGCCGGTGCGCGCGAAATCGTCGCGGTAGAAGAGACCGACCTCCTGCCCGTTCCGCGTGACGTGCCAGACGCGCATGTTGGGCTCGAACACCGGAACCGTGCCGGTGATCTCCTTGAATTCGAGCCCGTAGAGCCGGTTGGCGGCGTAAAGCGATCCCTGGATGATGTTGTTGAGCTCGAAATAGGGCTTCAGCTGCGCCTGATCGAGGTCGTAGCGGCTCTTGCGGACCTTCTCCTGATAGAAGCGGTAATCCCAAGGCTCGATCGTGATCTTGGCCCCTTCCTTGTCCGCGATCGCCTGCATGTCGCGGACCTCTTCGGCGACGCGCGCCTTGGCGGCGGGCCAGACGCGCATCATCAGGTCCATCGCGGCGGCGGGGGTCTTCGCCATCGTGTCCTGCATCCGCCAATCGGCGTGGGTCTTGAACCCGAGCAGATGCGCGCGGTCGGCGCGGAGCTTGACGATCTTGGCGATCGTCGCATTGGTGTCGTTCGCGTCGCCGTTGTCGCCGCGACCGACGAACGCGCGCCAGACCTGCTCGCGAAGCGCGCGGTCGTTCGCGAAGGTGAGCACCGGATCGACCGCCGAGCGGGTGTTGACGATCGCCCAACCCTGCTGCTTGCGTTCGACCGCGGCGGCCCTGGCGACGGCCTTGACGCTGTCGGGCACGCCCGCGAGCCGCGCCTCGGCGGTGACGGTGATCGCGGTGCTCTCGTCCGCAAGCAGCTTCTCGGAAAATGCGGAGAAGGCTGTGGCAAGCTGCTGGTTGATTGCGGAAAGCTGCGTCTTCTGCTCAGGCGTGAGCTGCGCGCCCTGGCGGACGTAAGCGTCGCGGATGCGGGTCACCAAGCGTATCTGCTGCGCATCGAGCCCGCTGCTGTTTCGCTTGGCGTAGATCGCCTCGATCCGCGCGAACAGCTTTGGATCGAAGGTGATCCGATCCTGCGCCGCCGACAGCTTGGGAGACCATTCGCGATCGAGCGCCTGATAGGCGGGAGAGTTCATGTTTCCGGTCATCACGCCGAACAGCGTGCCGACGCGGTTCAGCCGCCGACCCGCGAGCTGCATCGGGACGACCGTGTTGGCGAAGGTCGGCGCGGCCGGATTGTCGGCGATGCGGCGATACTCGGCCGCGCGTTCGTCGAGCGCGACCTGAAAGGCTTGCGGAAACAGCTCGGGGCGCACCTTGTCCCACGGCGGCACGCCGTCGTACGGCCCGGTCCATTCGGCCAGCAGGGGATTGGCAGCGGGCGTCGCCGCCACGGTCTGCGCGAGAGCGGCGGTCATAGGAGAGGATGCAAGGATGCTGGCGGCGAGAAGCAGGTGGCGCAAGATCGGTCCTTCTGATCGGCTGAGGCGCGCATCATAACGCACGCGTCCGATCGCGCAAAACCGCGTCCGCCCGCGGGATCAGGCCGCGGCGGCGTCGTCTTGACCGGTCCCGTACAGATAGGCGGGCTCGAACTCCGCCAGAGCCGCGAGACGCTTCCGGTCGTGGAGCTCGACCGCATTCTGGCGAAAGGTCATCAGGCCCTGTTCGCGCAGCACCCGCAGCACCCGATTGACGTGAACGCCCGTGATTCCGCACGCCTCGCCAAGATCGGCCTGGGTCAGCGGCAGCTCGAAGCGCCCGTTCGCCGCAAGGCCGACCATCTCGAGCCGCGCGTTCAATTCGCAGAAGAAGTGGGCGACGCGCCCCTCCGCGCCGAGACGGCCGAGCCGAAAGATCCACTCGCGGTGCATCGAGGCGTCGATCAGCGTGCTGAACCACATCAGCCGCGTCAGTCGCGGGCGATCTTCGACGATCTTCTCCAGCGCTTCGTGGGAGAATTCGGCGACGCGGACCGGGCCGATCGTCGCGACATCGTGGTCGAGACGCTTCATCGGAAAGCCGTGAAGGTCCACGAAGTCGCCGGGCACGTGGACCGCGACGATCTGCCGGTAACCCTCGCGGTCGTCCATGTAGCGGCAGATGAAGCCGTCGAGCAGCAGCGTGCTGGCGGTCAGCGGCGCGCCGGCCCGCGCCAGAAGCTGGCGCGAGGCGTAGGTGCGCACCTCGCCGACCGCTTCCTCCAGCGCGCGGCGATCGTCCTCGTCGAGCGCGCTGCGTCCACGGCCCCTCAGAAACAGCGCGGTCAGCATCGGTCGTCACTTCCCCCCGACGGGTCTTCTGTTCCGTCGGGGGAGCGAGCGCAAGCCGTCAGTCGTGCTGGCACGCGACCACGGTGGCGATCACCGCCAGCGTCTCCTGCGGGTCGCGGACGCGGACGGTGTCGAGCCCCAGCGTCTTGGCCGGATAGTCGTTGCCGCCGGGGAAGATCGCGTCGCCGACGAACATCATTGCGTCGAGCGCGATGCCGCTCGCGTCCCGCAGCTTCTTGAGGCCGTACGCCTTGTCGACGCCCTCGCGGGTGATGTCGATCGAGGTCGCGCCGCCCATGTTGATCGACAGGCCCGGTAGGCGGGTCTTCAGGTCCGCCTGGATCACCTTGCGCTTGGCGAAATCGGGGTCCCAATGCTCCTTAGCCTCGAGCGGCGCCTGCTGGCCCAATGCGGAGAAGGTGATCTGGCTGCCGCGGTCCTCGACGCGCTCACCCCAGACCTGTTCGGGGACGAAGCCGGTCGCCTCCAGCGCCTCGTCGAAGGCGGTCTTGATCTTGGCGCGCGTCGCATCGTCGAACAGTTCGGCATAGACCGCGCTCCACCCGCCGTCCTTGAAGGTGTAGAGCTTGGTGCCGGTCGTCGGCATCAGCCACAGCTTCGAACGGTCGGCGCGTTCGGGCAGGCGGCTGGCGACCTGCTTGTCGAACTGCGGCCAGTCGCCGCCCGAGATCACCGCGACGTGCGCGACCTTCAGGAGATCGGCGAGCGCTTCACCCATCTCCTCCTTCAGCGGCTGCTTGCTCTCGGCGAGCGTGCCGTCGAGGTCGAAGGCGACGAGTTGCTTCATGGGGTCTGCTCCAGGATCAGGTGGGTTATGGCGTGCGCGACGCCGTCTTGGTCGTTGGCGAGGGTCACCGCATCTGCGGCGTCGCGGACGGCTTGGGGCCCCTGCCCCATTGCGATCGAGCGGCCCGCCCGCGCGAACATGGCGAGGTCGTTGGCCTGGTCGCCGATCGCGATCGTGTCGGCGAGCGCGACGCCGAACGCATCGGCCAGCCTGGCGACGCCGTCCCCCTTGTTGGCGACGGGGGCGGTGACGTCGAGATAATAGGGTTGCGACTGGACGATCGTCGCAAGGTCGCCCAGCGCCGCCCTCATCCGCGCGGTGAGGTCCTCCAGCAGCGGCTCGTCGTCGCTGACGAAGGTGATCTTGTCGGCCGCGCGTCCGTTCAGGTCGGTGAAGGCGACCGGCTCCTGGTTTGAGGTGATCCGTTCGCTGGCGGTATGCGCGCCCTGCGGATCGCTCGCATGCCATTGGTCGTCGGCGAAGACCCAGGTGTCGACCGCGACGCCGCGCGCGAGGTCGAGAACCTGCCGTGCGACGTCGGGCGCGAGCCGCTGCTGGAACAGGATCGCGCCGTCGCGGGTGAACACGGTGCCGCCGTTGAACGCGCCCATCGGCCGCTCGAGCGCGAGCGCGTCGGCGATCGGCATCATGCCGGAGCGGGGGCGCGCGCTGATGATCGTGAAGGCGACCCCTGCCTCGCGCAAGTCGGCGACGGCGGCGATCGTCGCCGGGGTCAACCGCTTCCTCTTGTCCACCAGCGTGCCGTCGACATCCGAGACGACCAATTTCACTGAGGCATCTCGACATGCCCGCCGAAGCCGAAGCGCATCGCCGACAGCATCTTGTCGCCGAACGTGTGCTCGACGCGGCTGCGGTAGCGGGCGAACAGCGCGGTGGAGAGGACGTTGACCGGCGTCGCCTGCTCCATCGCGGCCTCCACGGTCCACTGACCCTCGCCCGAGTCCGCCACGCGGCCGGAGAATTGCTCCAGCTTCTGGTCGCGGGCGAGCCCCGCCGCGGCGAGATCGAGCAGCCAG
>SXHP01000196.1 GCA_005773165.1 Sphingomonadales bacterium
CTTGCCCGAGCCGGTCTGCGCCGAAACGACGAGGTCGCGGCCTTGCGCTTGCGGTTCGAGGACGGACGCCTGAACGGGGGTGAGCGCGGTGTAGCCACGCGTGGTCAATGCTTCGCTCAAGAGCGGCGGAAGATCGGGGAAGGACATGAAACCTCTAGGTGGGGACGCTACGACAACCGAACAAGCGCGTCACAGATGTATCAAAGGTCCTGCGCAGCGGCCCACCCGCTGGCCCAAGCCCATTGGAAGTTATAGCCGCCGAGCCAACCCGTGACGTCGACAGCCTCACCGATCGCATATAGCCCGAAAACGTCCCTCGCCGCCATCGTCTTCTGCGACAGCCCCGCGGTGGCGATCCCGCCTGCGGTGACCTCCGCCTTGGCGAAGCCTTCGGTGCCGTTCGGCGTGAAGCGCCAGTCGCGCAACTGCGCCTCAGCCTGCGCGAGGCGGCGATCGGGCGCGTCGGCGAGGTTGCCCGCGACGCCCAGGCGATCGGCGAGCGTCTCCGCCAATCGGTCGGGAAGCGCGAGCGCGCGGCGCAATGTCGTGCGGGGATTGGCGCGCTTCTCCGCCAGCAGCCAGCCGGGGGCGCGGTCGGGAAGGAAATCGATGCCGACCGCCTCGCCGTGCCGCCAGTAACTCGACACCTGGAGGATCGCGGGGCCGGAGAGACCGCGGTGGGTGAACAGCGCCGCCTCGCGGAACGCGGTCTTGCTCGCCTTCGCAACCACTTCGGCAGCCACCCCGGAGAGCGAGCGGAACAGCACGTCCTCGCCGCCGAGCGTCAGCGGCACCAGCGCGGGGCGCGGCTCGACCACCTTCAGCCCGAACTGGCGGGCGAGGTCATAGGCGAAACCGGTCGCGCCCATCTTGGGGATCGACGGCCCGCCGGTGGCGATGACGAGCTTGGGCGCGGTGGCCGCTTTGCCGTCGATGCTGACGCGAAAGCCCGCGCCATCGTGCGCGACGTCGGAGACCGGCTTCCCGCAAGCGATTGTCACCGGACCTCGCGCACATTCGTCGAGCAGCAGGTCGACGATCTGCCTGGCCGATCCGTCGCAGAAGAGTTGGCCCAGCGTTTTCTCGTGCCACGCGATCCCGTGCGCATCGACCAGGGCGATGAAATCGGCGGCGGTGTAGCGCCCGAGCGCCGAACGCGCGAAATGCGGGTTGGCGGACAGGTACCGGTCGTGCCCCGCGTCGACGTTGGTGAAATTGCACCGCCCGCCGCCCGAGATCAGGATCTTCTTGCCCACGCGGTCGGCATGATCGACCAGCAGCACCCTGCGCCCGCGCTGTCCCGCGACACCCGCGCACATGAGCCCGGCGGCCCCTGCGCCGAGGATGATCGCGTCGTATCCGGTCATCGCCCGGCCCTGCATCAATGTCGGTTCTGCGTCACTGATTTTGGTTCACGCGAAGGCGCGAAGGCGCGAAGAAGAGAGTGGGTTCGCGCAGAGGCGCAGAGAGCGCAGAGGAGGTACCGTCCGCGGCAGCGGACAGCAAACCACCGGCGTTTGCGATCACGAGGGCCGCTTCGCGGCAAGCACGCCCTCTCTGCGTCCTCTGCGCCTCTGCGCGAACAGAAATTTCTTCGCGCCTTCGCGCCTTCGCGTGAACCTACTTCCTGCCGAGCCCCTTCGCGACCGCGCCCGCCGCGACGCCGAGCAGCGCCAGCGTCCGCCAGCGCAATCGGCCGAGCGCGAAACCCGCCGCCGCCGCCGCGGATGCGGCCGCGATCGGCGACGGCGCAGGTTGTGGAGGCGCGACCGGCGCCGGCTGGGGCTTCGGCACGCCCGCGGGCGCAGCCGTCTTCTCCAGCTCCGAATTGAGCTCCGCCCCCAGCAGGAACACGTACGCCGACAGCCATATCCACGTCAGCAGCACGATCACCGCCGACAGCGAGCCGTAGGTCGCGCCGTAATTGCCGAAATTCTTCACGTAGATGCCGAACGCCACCGTTCCCGCCAGCCACAGCGCAGTCGCCAGCACCGATCCCGGCGTCAGCCACGCCCATTTGGCGTCCTTGCGATCAGGGCCGTAGCGATACAGCACCGCCGCCGCGCCAGCCGCCAGGCACGCGGTCGCCAGATAGCCGCCGAGCCGCACCAGCGTCAGGACGAACCCCGGCGCGCCCGGCATCAAGCTCTCCACGAACGCGAGCAGCGCGGTCGATGCGATTGCTGCCCCCGCCAGCAGCACCGCGCCGATCACCAGCGCCAGCGCCAGCGCGGTGAGCGCGACCAGCCCACGCGTCTCCTTCTTCTCGTAGGCGATGTTGAGCGCGGTGATCACCGACGACGCGCCCTTCGACGCGCCATAGACCGCGATGCCGAGCGCGACGACCAGCCCCCAGCCCTTCGCCTTGCCCGACGATTTGGTCACGGTTTCCAACTGGTCGCCGATCAGACTGGCGGCGTCGCGCGGCAGCGCGCCGAACAGCGCGCGGATGTTGGCGTCGACCGTCGCGGGATCGGCGAAGAGCCCGTAGCTGAGCACGATCGCGGCGAGCAGCGGCACGATGGCGGCGAAGACGTAGAAGGCGGTTCCCGCCGCGATCAGCGAGATGTTGTCGTCGCCGGTTTCCGCCCAGGTCCGCTTCGCCACCGCGAACCAGCCGCTTCTGGGGGTCGCGAATGCGCTCCGGATCGTCATGCCGCCTGCTCCACCGGTCTGCTCGCCGACGTCAGCGCCGCTTCGACCGCCGCCTCCAACGTTCGGGCGTCCGAATCGGCCCCGATCGCAGAAAGCGTGCGCGGCGGGCCTAACCCCGCACCCGCTCCCACGCGGCGATCTCGTCGGGGAACCGCTCGGTGACGATCAGCCCGCTCGCGACCTCCGTGTCGAGATCGACATCGACCTCGCCCGCATATTCCCAGGTCGCGTTGCCGGTGATCGTCACCATCGCGTCCTCGCCCGCCTGCGCCCGCACCAGCCCGCCGCGGTTGAACACGACCAGCTCCCGGTTCCACAGGGCCCGCCCGGTCAGGCACGCGGCATAGGTCGACGCCGCCATCGCGCTCCCGCAGCTGTCGGTCAGACCGACGCCGCGTTCGAAGGTGCGGACGAACAACCCGGCGCTCCGCACCTCGACGAAGCTGACGTTCGCGCGGTTGGGCATCCACGCCGCGACCTGGCAAGCCTCGCCCGTCCGGACCAGCTCCGCCTCGTCGACCGTTTCGACGAACGTCACCAGATGCGGGTTGGGCATCGCCACCGCCGTGAACAGCCGCGCGCTGTCGAGCCCGGGCACGCGCGCCTCGACCAGCCGCTCCACCCCCGCGATCGGCCAGGCCGCGGTGTCGAGGGAGGCGGGACCCGCGGTCTCGCGCACCCCGTACACCCCCGGCGCGACCTCGCCCGCGCGCGCCGCGGTCGCGACGCTCGCCTTCAACCCCACCACGGCTTCGTCGATCCCGAGCGCCTCGAAGCCGGCGCGCGCCACGCAGCGCAGCCCGTTGAGGCACGTCTCCGCCTCCGACCCGTCGGAATTGAACATCCGCATCGCGAACGCCGCCTCGCCCGCGCCGTCGCAGAGCAGCAGCAGCCCGTCGCCGCCGACGCAAGCTTCCCGATCGGCGAGCGCGCGCGCCACGCTCGCCCACGTTTCGTCGCTCAGCGCGACGCCACGCGCGTCGATCAGCGGGAAGTCGTTGCCCGATCCGTGGCAATGGACGAACCGGAACCGCATCACGCCCCGTCGCGAGCCGTCGCCGCCAGCATCCGCTGCTCGGCCGCGATCAGCGGCGCGAACGACGGCCGCGCCAAGACCGCGGTGACATACGCCAGCGTCCGCGGCCACATCCCGCCGTCTAGCGACCAGCCGAGATGGTGCAGGTTCACGAAGGGCGACGCGACCGCGATGTCCGCCAGCGTCAGCGTGTCACCGACGAGGAAGCCTGCAGGGGGCGCGTGGCGCTCCAGATAGTCGATCAGCGGCGGCAGCTCTTCCGATTCCGCCTTCGCGGCGGCGTCCTCGTCCCCCTCGCGCCCCAGGAACCGCGGCGCGACCAGCCGGTTGAAGAACATCCTGCCGCTCGCCGCGCACAGCATCGTGTCGGCGAACTCCTCAAACCACACGACGCGCGCCCGCGCGATCGGATCCGCGGGGATCAGCGCAGGATCGGGATGTTTCGCCTCGATGTACGCGCAGATCGCGGTCGAATCGGAGATCGTGAAGTCGCGCCCGCCGTCCGCCCCGGGATCGCGCAGCGCGGGCATCTTGCGAAACGGCGACGCTTCGGCGAATTCGTCGCCGCCCGCGCCCATCCCGCCGCGCCGCGCCTCAACCGCGACCCCCTTCTCCGCCGCGAACGCCAGCACCTTGCGCACGAACGGCGACAGGCTCGAACCATAGACGATCATCGCTTCCCCCTTTCGGCCGTTATCGCCCCGCCGCCCGAGCGCCGCAAGTCACACCGGCTCCAGCGCCCGGTGCGGCGGCGGGGGCAGCTCGACCCGCACGGCGTCGCCTGCGCCGACGTCGCCGCCCGCGACCACCACCGCCATCACTCCCGCCTTGCGCACCAGCCCGCCGTCCCTGTCGCGATCGAGCACCGCCGCCATCAGACCGGGCGCGAAGCGGTCGAGCTGCGAGCAAGGGTTGCGCAGCCCGGTCACCCGCACCGCGGCGCTCGCCCCCAAATGCAGCACCGCGTTCTCGGGCAGATCGAGCAGCGCGACCCCGCGCACCAGCACGTTCTCGCCCATGTCGCCGGGCGCGACCGCGAAGCCCTTCGCCGCGAGTTCGTCGAGGAGCTCGGCGTGGATCAGATGCACTTGCCGGAGGTTGGCCGCGCCGGGATCGCGCGCCACCCGCGACCGGTGCTTCACCGTCACCCCGGCATGCGCGTCCCCCGCGACGCCCAGCCCCTCGATCAGCCGAATGCGGTCGCATACCGGTTTTGAAAACCTGTGCGCGTCGTCCGCCGCCACCGCGATCACCCGTGCCTCGTTCATCGCAGGTGATAATGCGCCGCCACGCGGTCGAGCGCCAGCGTCAACACCACCCGCCCGGCGCGCGCGGGCCAGCCCAGCGCCTTTTCCGCCGCGGGCATCCCCTCGCCCGCGCACACCACCCGCCACAGCACGTCGGAGAGCCCCGGGCCCGCCGCCGCGACCGCCGCGTCGAACCGGCGCTTGGCCGCGATCTGCGGACCCGCCAAGTCGATCGCGCCGCCGCCGCTGCTGTCCACCCGCGGCGCCCAGCGCATCGTCACGCGCGGGCCGAGCATCGCCGCCTCGTAATCCGCGCGCAGCCGCTCCCCCGCCGCGAACTGCCGCGCGTCGACCAGCCCCCGCGACCGCAGCCATCCCAGCGGCGATTCGGCGACGTTCACCGTCACGCCGCGCCCGCCGATACGCCGCTCCACCAAGTCCTGCATCGCTTGCCTCCCCAAATCTGCCCGGTCGAATCGAGGAGCCCCCTTGTCACCGGATCGCGGCTGTAGGACAGGACGAAAATAACCGGAGGGGTTCGAACCCGATGATCACCGCGATCCGCGACGTCCGCAAGGCGCGGGGCCTGACGCTGGAGCAAGTCGCGCAGGCGTGCGATCCGCCCACCACCGCGCAGCAGATCGGGCGGCTGGAGGCGGGGACGCGCACCGTGTCGATCGCCTGGCTCAACCGCATCGCGCCCGCGCTCGGCGTCACCGCCGCCGACCTCGTCCGGCTGCCCGAACGCCCCGACCTTCCCGTCGCCGCGCTGCTCGACGCCGGCGGCGCGCGCGCGCTCACCCGCCTGCAGGTCGTCGTTCCGCCCGCCCCCGCGCCCGGCATGGTCGCGGTCCGCGTCGTCGCCGGGGTCGGCGATTACCGCGCAGGCGACGTCCTGTGGTGCGAGCCGCTCGCCCCCGACGCGTTCGCCCGCGCGCTCAACCGCGACGTCCTCGTCCCCCGCCCGGTCGGCCGCTTCCTGTTCGGCCGCCTCCTCGATCGGGATCCGAAATCCATGGAGGGGCCGCGCCTTCACCTCCTCCCGCTCACCCCCGGCGCGCGCCAGCAGGTGATCGCCGAGCCGCCGTGGCTGGCGCGGGTCGTGCGGCTGGTGCGGGAGTTGTAGGGATGGTGTGCGATTACGTGCTCGAACCGCCGTCACTCTCTGTGTCCACGAGATGCTCTACCTACTGAGCTAAGCGCCCCTATTAGGAGCCACGTGTTCTAGCGGACTTTGGCGGCGCGGCAAGCGGATCGCGTTCGTCACCGAACTGCCGCGGCGCTGACGCGGAACCGTCCCGCAATCGCAACGGCCGCGACACGAATCGCTTCCAGGGACCGAACCCGACACGCCGCGATCGGGACGGCGCATCGGGGGATTACGGGCATGACTGACGTGACCGGCGGCGCGGCCGCCTATGACGACGGCGACATCGACACGAACCGCTCCGCCAACCCGCACCTGGAGGACATGATCCGCGCGCGCTATTCGCGGCGTCAGGCGCTTTCCGGCGGCCTGTCGGCGATGACCGCGGCGGTGTTCGGCGGGATGCTGCTCACCGGCTGCGACGATGAGACGCGCGAAGGAGTCACCGCCACCGCGGGCGGGACCGCCAACGCGACATCGGGACAGACGGTGACGCTGACCGGCGCGGTCACCGGCGGCACCGCGATCAACACCAACTGGCAGCAGATCAGCGGCCCGCCCGTCACCTTCGCCGACGCCAACGCGCTGGTGACGACCTTTGTCGCCCCCGCGGTCAGCGCCCCCACCGCGCTCGGCTTCCGGCTGGAGGTGACGAGCCGCGATCAGGTCACCACCAACACCGACACCACCGTCATCGTCGGCCCCGCCCAGCTCGGCTTCGCCGCGGTGCCCAAGAGCCTGGCGGACGTCGTCGCGGTGCCCGCGGGCTATCAGGTCACGGTGCTCTACCGGCTCGGCGACCCGATCGCGGCGAGCGTGGGCGCGTACAGCAACACCGGCGCGGACACGGGCTTTGCGCAGCGCGCGGGCGATCACCACGACGGGATGAGCTATTTCGGGCTCGCCGCGACGGGCGCGGCCCCGGACCGGAACAGCAGCACCCGCGGTCTGCTCGCGCTCAATCACGAGAACATCACCCAGGCCTATCTCCACCCGAACGGCCCCACGTCCGTCGGCGGCGCGCGGCCGGAGGCGGAGGCGATCAAGGAGATCGAGGCGCACGGCGTGTCGGTGATCGAGGTGGTCCGCAGCGGCGCGGCATGGAGCTACGTCCAGTCGTCCGCGCTCAACCGCCGCATCACCCCCAACACCCCGATGCAGTTCAACGGCCCGGTCCGCGGCGACCCGAACCTGCGCACCCTGTATTCGCCCGACGGCACCGCGGGCCGGGGCACGATCAACAATTGCGCCAACGGCACGATGCCGTGGAACACCTATCTGACCGCCGAGGAGAATTGGGCGGGTTACTTCCGCCGCAATCCCGGCGACGCCGCGGTGCGGACCGCGAGCGGCCGCGCGCGCCAGAACGCCTCGCTCACCCGTTACGGCACGCCTGAAGGGCGGACCGGCAATTACGGCTGGACCACCGTCACCCCCGCCGATCCGGCGAGCACCGTATTCCGCAGATGGAACATCACCGCGAACCCGGCGCTGGCCGCGGACGGGACCGCCGACTTCCGCAACGAGGTGTTCCAATACGGCTGGATCGTCGAGATCGACCCGTTCGACCCCGCCTCCACCCCGCGCAAGCGCACCGCGCTCGGCCGGATGAACCATGAAGGTTGCGAGATCGGCCGGACGATCGCGGGCGTGCGGCCCGCCTTCTACATGGGCGACGACGCGCAGAACGAATATATCTTCAAGTTCGTCTCCGCCACGCCGTGGACCCCCGCGGACGCGGGCCGCGCCGACCGGCTGGCGGTGGGCGACAAGTATCTCGACGCGGGCACGCTCTATGTCGCGCGGTTCAACCCCGACGGATCGGGCGCGTGGCTGCCGCTCGTCTTCGGCCAGGGTCCGCTGACCGCGGCCAACGGCTTCGGCGACCAGGCCGACGTGCTGATCAACGCCCGGCTCGCAGGCGACGTGCTCGGCGCGACCAAGATGGACCGGCCGGAATGGGCCGCAGTCAACCCGGCGACCGGCGAGATGTACTGCACGCTGACCAACAACTCGTCGCGCACCCCCGCCACCACCGATGCAGCCAACCCGCGCGCCTATGCCGATCCCAAGATCGACGGCCGCTCGCCGGGCGCGGGCAATCCCAACGGCCACGTCATCCGCCTGCGCGAAAGCGGCGACACGTCGGAGGCGACCAGCTTCGCCTGGGACGTCTATGCGTTCGGCGCGGGCAGCGACCTGGACCCGGCCAACATCAACCTGTCGGGGCTCGACGCGACCAACGACTTCTCCTCGCCCGACGGCCTGTGGTTCGGCCTGCCCAGCAACGTCACGGGCCAGGCGACCCCGGTGAGGTGGATCCAGACCGACGACGGCGCCTATACCGACGTCACCAACTGCATGATGCTCGCCTGCATTCCCGGCCGGGTCGGCGACGGCGCCGCGCGCACCGTCAACAACACGCTGACCGTCGCGGGCGTCACCACGACCAGCAGCGTCACCACCCGCGTCGGCAAGACCCCCGGCGGCACGCTGCGCCGTTTCATGGTCGGGCCGAAGGAATGCGAGATCACCGGCATTTATTCGACGCCGGACGGCCGCTCGGTGTTCGTCAACATCCAGCACCCGGGCGAGAACGGCGGTCCCGCCAACATCACCAGCAGCTGGCCCGCGAACCAGAACGGCGCGGTGGCGGCTCCGCAGCGCCCGCGCTCCGCGACGATCGTGGTCACCCGCACCGACGGCGGGATCGTGGGGCTGTAGCGCCAGACGCCGACCCACCGTCACCCCGGACCTGTTCCGGGGTCCAGGGTTCCGTAAGCCAAACGGCTGGTGGTGGAGCACTGGGCCCCGGAACAGAGGTCGGCGCCCCCTCAGGCGATCGGCAGCCCAGCCCGCTTCGCCGCGGAGGCGTACCCCCGCATCGCGTCGCTCGCTTGTCGGCTCAGCACCAGGAACGCGCGCCGCCGGTCCTCCGCATCGGGAACCCGCCGAAGCAGCCCCGCCTCCACCATCCGCGTGATCCAGCGCAGCGCGGTGGTCGGCGCGACCGCGGACGCGATGCACAGGCTCGATACCGAGACCTGCGCACGCTCCAGTTCGGCGGCGAACAGGTCGAGCAGCATGTCCCAGCCCGGGTCCTCGATCAGCCGCTTGTCGACGACCGCCGCGCGCAGCCGCCGCGCGCGGATCACCCGGCGGATGTCGCCGGCCAGGACCGGCGCGTCGATCGCCGCATCGTCCCCGGGCCCCGCCGCATAGCGCGTTCGCCGGTCGCCGACGCCCGTCGGGTCAACCGCGCGCTCCTCGACCAGCGCGGCGAGCAGCGCCGCGATGCGCGCCACCTCCTCGTTCATGCGCAGCAGCCGCTCGGCGTCGTCGCCGCCCTCGCGCACGCCCGCGGGCGCGGCGCTTGTCCCGTACGTCGCCAGCGCCAGCGCGGTCGCCCAATCGCTCGGCCCCGGGTCGCACAGCAGCATGACAGGCGGCCCCATCAAGGCGGCCGCGGCCGCATCGAGCGCGTCGTCCTCGAACGCGACCACCGCCCTGCTGCCGGTCTCCTCGATCACGGCCGCCAGATGCTCCAGCGCGCCGTGACCGATGCCGCGGGGGGCCGCGGCGATCACCAGCGCGGGCGGGCCGTTAAGCGCCAGGTCGTCGACCGCGTCCCAACCTGCCGTGACCGTCACCTGCGCGCGCAACGCCGCGACAGCGGCCAAGGCGTCAGGCGGCAGCCGCCCCACCGCCGCCACCGCGAACTCCGCCGCGGGCGGCGTGGCGCCCCAGCCCACCCGCGTCAGTCCGGCGATCTGCTCCACGCGGCCTCAGTCGAGCGCCTTGACGATCTCTTCCACCATCTTCTTGGCGTCGGCGAGGAGCATCATCGTATTGTCTTCGTAAAAGACGTCGTTGTCGACGCCCGCGTAACCGACTCCGCCCATCGACCGCTTGATGAACAGCACCGTCTTCGCCTTGCCGACGTCGAACACGGGCATGCCGTAGATCGGCGA